>JAIKZM010000111.1 GCA_024682215.1 Saccharofermentans sp.
GAAAAGCACATTGATTCCGCTTTCCTTTCCGATCCCGGAAGGTTCTTCCCGGTCAAGATGATGGAAGTAATGAGCTGCAGGCCCGAAAAGCTCAACCGCGACAGGATCTCACTGGACAGCTGTTTTAACAGGGACGACCTCATTCCGAGACTTGATGAGGAGAGGCCTTCTCCGGAAGTGTTCTTTTTCACTCCGCTGCATTTCGATCACAGGTGCTTCGGTTACGCCATGATCTCTTTTACAGAACCGACATCCTACAGCGACAATTACAGGATCTGGCTCAGAGGCGTAATGAGGGGATTTGAGACCTTAAGACGCGAGGTCAATCTTAAGAAGACAAACGAGATACTCGAATCCAATCTCATAAGAGACCCGCTTTCAGGTCTTTACAATTACAGAGGCTTTAACCAGAAGGCTGAGAGCCTGCTCGATATATATAACGACAAGGGCATAAAGAAAATCTGTGCCATTGCCGCTGATATCAGGAATCTTTCTGAGATCAACGCCAAGGACGGCAGGGCTGCCGGTGACAAGGCGATCGTCCATCTCGGCAGATTCATGCAGGAAGCGTTCCCGGAAGGTTATGTATTCTCATTCGGAAACGGCGAGATCATAGTGATAGACAGCCTCACCGATGACTGCAAGAAGAAGGCCGAGGAGGCCGTTTCCGGAGTCCGCGAGAAGCTTGCTGTCTTTTCCAGGAGACATAAATGCAAAGTTCCTTTAGATATATATTACGGTTATGCCGAAGGCGAACCTGAGGACCGGAACGGTTTTGAAAGGATCGCGAGTGTCGCGGTCGCCAACAAGAATGCCTACAAGCTCAAGATCAGGAGCATCGGTGATGACGGCGGTTCTGAGATCGACACAAAGAAGCAGGCTGATCTGGTAAATGACATCTTAGACCATAACAGGATCAACTATCACTTCCAGCCGATCATTGACGCCCATACAGGTGAGATCTTCGCTTATGAGGCTCTGATGAGAGTTAACGTCAATCCGTATCTGGCGCCGCCCGTTGTCCTCAAGTACGCAGGACTTTTCGGAAGACTTGACGATGTCGAGGCTACCACGTTCAGGAACATTCTTGACATCATCAACAAGCGGACGGATGAGTTTTCCACCGGTTCGAAGATCTTCATAAACAGCATTCCGGGACAGCATCTCAAGGAGAATGAGCTCAACTACCTGAACGAATCGGTCAAGCGTTTAGGGAACAGGATCGTTGTCGAGCTTACCGAGCAGGATGAGCTCAGTACCGATGAACTTGCGTATCTCAAGAAGAGCTACAACGACATGGGCCTTGATATCGCGATCGACGATTACGGAACAGGTTATTCGAACATCAGCAACCTCCTGAGATACATGCCGAAGTACCTCAAGATCGACAGGTCGCTCATTTCGGAGATCCAGACGTCTCCGCAGAAGCAGCACTTCGTCAGAGAGATCATCTCCTTCTGCCGTGATAACGGCATAAGGGTCCTGGCCGAGGGCGTCGAGACGCAGGAAGAGCTTGCCGCGTCCATCCATCTTGGCGTTGACCTGATCCAGGGTTATTACACGGCTAAACCTGCGGCAAAGGTCGTCAAGGCGATCGATCCCGAGATCATGGAAGAGATCTTAAGATACAACCGCCTCGAAAAAGACGAGCACAACAAGAGTGTTTACGTGGCGGGAAGGGAAGCAAGAGTACAGCTTCAGAGCCTTATTTCCGGCGATATCAAGAGCATTAGGGTCACCAACGGTGAAGTTACCTTCAGGGATATCACCATCACTGGCATTCCGGGCGTTACGTCTTCCATCTGTCTGAACGTGGACGACGGTTATTCGGGACGCATTATGCTCGAAAACGTACATTTCTCCGGAAAGGACAGGAAAGCTGCGATCGTCATTGGCGAAAACTGTGACATTACAATGGTCCTTAAGGGCGAGAATAACTTAGCCGACGGCGGTATCCTTGTACCTTCGACTTCAAATCTGATAATCGAGGGTGACGGAAACCTGAACATTACCGTAAATGACATTGAGTCGTTCGGAATCGGTAATGCCCCGAACTCTGTTGCCGGAAACATCACTTTCGATCAGGACGGAACGGTGGAAGTTTCGCTCAACGCTTCGAGAGGCATCTGCATCGGAGCCGGAAACGGAGCCGGCATCAATATCAAGAGGGGAAGGTATTTCCTCAAGCTGTCCGGTCAGCAGGGCGTCGCCATCGGAACGCTTATCGGAGCTTTCGCCCCGAGTATCAGCAACTGCCTGATCAACCTTTCCTCGAATATGATGACTTCCGTAGGCATCGGTTCCATAGAAGGCAATGTTGATCTGAAGCTGGAGCACATAGCGCTTATATCTGATTTTAACGGAAATGATGTGACCGTTTTCGGAAACATCAGGAGATCCAAGTCGAACATCGACATTTACAGCGTTACCCTTCAGAGCAAGTTCAGCGCGACGAACGGTATCATGTTCGGTTCGCTCGACTGCTCGCCTTCGAATACCGAAATCGAATATGCCACGGTAAGGGCAGAACTCGACGGCCGTATGGTCTCCCTGTTCAGGGGCACCGACAAGAGTTCCGCCGTATCCATCAGCGAATGCAGCCTTGACGGAAAGATCGAATCGAGGGAGAAACCGCCGCTCGACCTGGATGCCATGGCATTCAAGCACAACAAAGTCGGTGTCATGATCGACATCAACGGCGAAGCGCGCTACCGCAATTCCTACTGATGTTTCAGCTCAGAACTTAAGATCCAGGAAAACCGGACAGTGATCCGATCCCATTACGCCGCTCATCATGTTGGATTCTTTGATCTCGGGAAGAAGTCCTTTTGTCGCGAAGAAATAGTCGATCCTCCAGCCTACGTTACGCTCTCTTGCAGCGGTCTTGTAAGACCACCACGTATAGCATTCCGGCTTGTCGGGATAGAGCATCCTGAATGTATCGGTGAGGCCTGCTTCCGCGAAGTGGTCCATGTAAACGCGCTCTTCGGGAAGAAAGCCGGAGATCTTTGAATTTGCCTTGGGGTTGGACAGGTCTATCTCTTTGTGGGCAGTGTTCACGTCACCGCAGCAGATGACTTCGCGGCCCTTTGATTCGAGTTCTCTTACGCGGTCGAGGAAGCAGTCGTAGAACCTCAGTTTGAACTTAACGAAATCGTCGCCTCTTCCGCCGTTCGGAAAGTAGATGTTGAACAGCACGAACTTCCCGAAATCCGCGCAGATCGTTCTGCCTTCGTGATCGAATTCATCGGTGCCCAGACCGAAAGTTACGTCTTCAGGTTCGATCCTGGAATAGAGCGCGGTGCCGGAATAGCCCTTGCGCTCGGCTGAGTAAAACCAGCTCTTGTAGCCGTTCAGCTGAGTGATCTCCGGGCCGAGCTGCTCAATCTGCGCCTTGGTCTCCTGGATCCCTATGATGTCGGCGTCCATTGCCTTTACGGTTTCCGCGAAGCCCTTGTTCGCAACTGCCCTTATGCCGTTAACATTCCAGCTTACTATTCTCATATATTGCCTCGTGAATTATAATTTCAGATGTATTTTACCTTAAAAAGAGAGGCGCACCAACAGTGGCAAAACTGCTTGTGACAGTATCGGGCGGAACGGTCTCGTCATCAGTGAAAGACGGGCTGGTCAAGCTTGAAAAGGAGTCCCCGATAGCATCCTATCTGAAGGGGAAAGCCGGGCAGACCGAATTCATTTCGCCTGCCAATTACTCATCCGAGAACGCGCGTCCCGAGGATTACCGCGATGTTCTCAAAGCCGTATCGGAGGCTGTTTCCAAAAGCCGTCCTGACGGGATACTGATCCTTCACGGAACCGATACGATGGCCTATTTTGCACAGCTGGCGGCAAGGGCTTTAAGCCACATGGCGGTCCCTTTCGTCATTACCGGTTCCAAGATCCCGCCGGACTGCGAAGGTACGGATGCTTTTGCCAACATCGATTTCGCGGTGGAACAGCTGACGGAAGGAAACAGCGGTGTTGTATTCACCACGCACGAAGGATCGCAGAAGATAATCCCGGCAGGGAAAGTAACTTCCCCTGATATCTACGGCGATTACGGGATCTGGCCTGACAGCGCGGACATCGATTTCGCTTCGGAAAGATACAGGAAGGCGGCTGAGGCATTTTTCAGCGCGAAAAACCTTCACAGGATCCATGTTATCGCTGCTGCGCCCACGCCCGGCATCCTTGACGGGGGATTTGATACGGTCCTCATAATGTGCCACCATTCGGGCACAGCTGACGTGAAGCTCGTTCCCAAAGTCAGGAAATGGCATTCCGGGGGCATCAGGTGCTTTATGGCGCCGGTCCCCAGAAATTCAAATGTTTACGAGAGCCGTGCGATGCTTGAATCTGCCGGCTGCATATCGCTTCCCGGCGTCCCTGTCGAAGGCGCCTGGGCCGAGGCCCTGATCACATGACTTCAGTTCCTCCCGGAGCGTCAGGAACGGCATGCCTGACCCGTCCGCCATCGATCGACGGGAGTTTCGGAGGAAACCAGATGTGGACCTCTTCTCCGCTCATGCAAAACTGCGGCTGCGGAGTGATCGCCGGGCTTGATGCGGTACTCAGATATGAGTGGATCTCGGCAATGACCAGGGATGAATATCTCAAACGCTTCGATGAGGCTGCCCGCTTCATCAGGCCGATCGTGCTGCCGGGGAAGCGCGAAAACCCTAAGAGTTTCGGTGTCAGTACCGCCGGGTTTAAGCACGGCGTAAAAAAGTATGCGGCTTCCCGCGGGATCAGTGTAAAGGTCAAGGGATTTATCTTCGATTACGAGGAAAAGGCCGGGAAATATCTTGCCATGGGCGTTCCGGTGGTTGCCCTGATAGCGGCGCCCTTTAACAATGTAAGCATAGTCAACTGCAACGGCGCGGGGAGCAGGATCGGTTTTCACTGGGTTACATGCACCGGGATAGACGACCGGTATCTTGAGGTTTCTTCCTGGGGAGTATTGCACAGGATTGAGCTTTCGGATCTGGACAGGGCGTCGGCAGGCGTCAGGTTTTATGCTATTTTGCCTTGAAATTGCAAGAAACCCTTTAATGAAGTAGTATTAATAAGTTAAAAACACGTTTGGAGGATTCCTTAATGAATGAGGAAATTGCAGCTAAGATAAAGAATATGCTCGTTGAGAGACTCAGGATCCCCGAGGACGAACTCGATTACGATTCAGAACTCTTCGGAGAGGATATAGGACTTGATTCAATTGATTCGATCGAGATCATCGTAGGCCTGGAGAGCCTTTTCGGAGTTGACATGTCAGGCTCCGGCAAGGAGAATTTCCAGTCGATCAGGACACTTACCAAGTACGTAGAAGAACATAAAGAGGACTGATATGTCTGACAGCATCAAAAGATGCGTGGTTACGGGTTTAGGACTCGTATGTGCGCTTGGTGACGATGCCGCTTCTTGTGCGGCATCTGCTTTTTCAGGAAAGAGCGGGATCAAAGACGTTGAGTCCTTCGGTACCGCGAACTGTTATTCACACAAAGGGGCGGAAGTGCCCCTCATGGATGAGCAGCTCTGCAGCAGCAAGTACGACAGAACGACTCTGCTCTGCATCAAGGCTGCGGGAGAGGCGCTCGCGGATTCCGGTCTCGACCTCGGAAAGGAAGACCGCAGGAAGATCGGTGTCATCCTCGGAACATGCATCGGCGGTGCGGCGAGCATCGACAAGTACTATACCGACAGCCATGAAGGCAGGCCGGCAGACAGCGGGGATATCCTGAGGATGCCTGCATCCGCGATCGCAAATAATGTCGCGGTCCATTTCGGTCTCGACGGCATCACCGCAAATATCGTAAATGCATGCGCGGCAGGCACCATGAGCCTTGCAGGCGCCTGTGACATGATCAGGGCAGGCAAGGCCGATGTCTTTGTCGCCGGCGGATGCGACAGTTTCTCATCGCTTGCTTATGCAGGTTTCCATGCTCTTCACGCTCTGGCCGAAGAAGCATGCTCTCCCTTCAATCACAGCAACGGCATAACGCTCGGGGAAGGCTCCGGCGTTCTCATCATCGAAAGCTATGAACACGCCGTTGCGCGCGGCGCAAAGATCTACTGTGACGTTCTTGGCGCCGGCGTAAGTTCCGACGCTTACCACATCACTGCGCCGAGGCCTGACGGAGAGGGACAGATGAGCGCGATCAGACGCGCGGCCCGCAATTCAGGCGTCGATCTTTCAGAGATCGATTACATTAACGCCCACGGAACGGGCACGTCGAAAAACGATGAGGCGGAATTCCTTTCACTGAGGACGCTTTTCGGAAACAGGCCTGACCTCGCGGTCAGTTCAACAAAATCAATGAACGGACACTGTCTCGGAGCAGCGGGATCCATTGAAGCCGTGCTGACGGTCGAGGCTATGAACAGAGGCGAAGTGCCTCCCACGATCGGATACAGCACTGAGGATATCGAAGCCCTGAAGGAGAAGTCCGGCGGCATAGGCTTCGTTGCGAACGAAAAGCAGACGAAGGATGTCGGTATTGCAATGTCCAACTCGTTTGCGTTCGGAGGCAACAACGCAAGCATCGTCTTTTCCGGGGAGCCGCGCGTTGCTGCCCGCGAAAGGAACATGGATCCCGTCTATATCACCGGCATCGGCGAAGTCACCGGAACCAAAGCCGAAGGCGCTTCAGGCTACACAGCCGACATCAGCCCCGAGGTCTTCAAGCAGCACGGGGTCAAAACGGCTTTCTTAAGAAAGCTCGACAGGTTCAGCGAACTCGTTCTCCTGAGCGGCATCGTTGCTCTCGAAGATGCCGGAATCAAGGTCGATGACACCAATGCGGACGACATCGGCATCGTTATCGGAACATCTGACGGTCCCATGACCGAGATCGTGAATTTCCAGAAACTCGTCATCGAAAACGGCACCGAAAACGGAAGCGCGTTCATGTTTCCCAACACCGTATACAACGCGGCCGGCGGATACCTTTCGATATTCACGGGCATAAAAGGCTATAACATAACGATTGCAAACGGCTTCCAGGCGGGCCTCCAGAGCGTCATGTACGCATGCGAGACGATCCGCAGGGGAGACGGCAGCATCATGCTCGCGACAGGCGCGGACGAGATGACGGACGTCGAATCTGAACTCTACGGTAACGCAGGTTACCTCGGAAACGGCAGGGACAGCGGATTTGAGCTCGGCGAGGGCTCAGTCACCCTCATACTCGAATCTTCAAAGAGCGCTTCGGAGCGCGGAAGCAAAAAGCTTGCGCAGATCGCAGGTTACGGCACGGCAAGGCATTCAGTGGCTTACGGCAAGGCAGAGGGCACCGGCGAAGCGCTTGCCAGAGCAATAGAAGAAGCTGCCGCAGATGCCGGCATCAGCGCTTCTGACATCAGGACAGTCTACGGTTTCGCGAACGGATCAAAGACGCTCGATGAGATCTTTAACGAAGCAGTTTCAAAGATCTGGGGAAACGGCATCGAAGTAAAGAACGTCAGATCGGAATGCGGCGAGGCAAGAGCGGCGTCAGCTGCGCTTTCGCTTGCAAGGGCAGCAAAGGAAATGGAGACGGGCGAAGGAGAATACTCCATTGCTCTGTCCTACGGAGCAGGCGGAATCTATTCCGCGGTAGTCCTCAAGAAAGCATAACGGAGATTTGCCATGGGAAAGACAGCATTGATCACGGGCGCTTCGCGCGGCATCGGCAAGGCGATCGCATTGAGACTCGCAAAAGACGGCTATGACATCGCGGTCAACTTCAACAGCAATCAGGAAGCGGCCGAAAAGACCGCTGAAGAGATCGCGGCGCTTGGAGTAAAAGCTGTGACATATAAGGCGGACACCTCTGACATCGATGAGGTCAAAGCCATGTTCAAAGCGATCAGAAATGATTTCGGTGCTCTCGATGTTCTCGTAAACAATGCGGGCATCGTTGATGATGCATATCTTCTGATGGTCAACCGCCAGTCTCTCGAAAAGAGCCTCGCGATCAACATCCAGGGCTACATCAACTGCGCTCAGCAGGCGGCCCTCCGCATGGCGGGCGCCGGAAAGGGCATCATAATCAACATATCATCGGTGAGTTCTGTCATAGCAGTCGAAGGCCAGACCGTCTACAGCGCCACCAAGGGTGCCGTTAACTCAATGACCGCAACCATGGCCAAAGAACTTGCCCCCCGCGGCATCAGGGTAAATGCCGTCGCTCCGGGATTTGTCGGGACCGACATGCTCAAATCCATTCCCGGAGACCTTGTTGACAGATACATCGATTCGATCCCCATGAAGAGATTCGGCACGGCAGAGGATGTCGCGAACGTTGTCGCAAGCCTCTGTTCCGACAGTTTCTCATACATGACCGGACAGGTTCTGGTATTGGACGGCGGTCTTTCACTCTAATGATCACAAAACCAGGATGAAATAAGGAATGAAATTACTTTTATTAAACGGAAGCCCCAAGTGCGGCGCAAGCAACACGATAAAGATCGCGAACGCGTTCGTCGAGGGCTTTCCCGAAGGAACTCAGATCCGAAGGATCGATCTCTATGAAAAGAACATCATGCCCTGCAAAGGATGCTTTTCGTGCTGGAAGAGCGAAGAGGGCAAGTGCGTCATAAAGGACGACATGGAGGAGATCATCGCGGCCGTAAAGGATGCGGACATCATCATCCAGAGCTATCCGCTCTATTTCTACGGCATGCCTTCGCAGATGAAAGCCATGACCGACAGATGCCTTCAGCTCGTAATGCCCTACATGGGCGACAAGAGCGAATCCGATACAACGTTCAACGAGCTCCGCGATCCCGCGATGTGGGAAAAGAAGCTGGTCCTCATCAGCTCCTGCGGCTACGTAGAGACCGAGCCCGTCTATCCCGCGCTCCTCACGCAGTATGACCTGATCTGCGGCAAGGGCAATTACACCGCGATCCTCTGCCCCGAGGGCGAGATCTTCGTCACCGGCAAGGCAAAGCGCCAGCAGGATGTTTACCTCGAAAGCATCAGGGCAGCCGGCTCGGAATACGCGTCGGATCTCAGCCTGTCAGACGAGACTTTGAGGAAGATCGCCATCCCGATGCTTTCACCATTGAGTTTCAGTACGATCACTAAGGCTCACTGGAAAGACGGTCACTGGACAGAAAGAGATCCGGAACAGTAAACATGGAATTGAAGACCCGGAGCAAGCGATCTTCAATGGACTGTTCGATAGATGTTTTCTACGAACAGAAAAATGGCTTTCCCAAGTATCTTAACGACAGGGAAACTTATAAGATGGTGCTTGTCTCTTCGGGTTCATTCGTTGTCGAAGAGGACGGCGGGTATAAGATGATGTCTGCTCCCGTCGGGATCGTATTAAATGAAAAGGCCGATTTCAGGCTTGTTACCGAAAGCAACATAAAGTGCGACACGATCTGTTTCAAGCCCACGTTCATAAGGGAAGAGTTCACTTTTGAAGCGATCGGTTCCGGCAGGTACGAAAAGTTTTTCAGCGCCGTAAAAGACGATGGAAAGATGGGTTACCTGGAAAAGACCGAAGCTGCGGCCTTTGGCGACGTTAAGTTTGAAGACTGCTTTGCCGGATCGGTGTACCAGGATTATCTTTTGCTTTCGCAGTTCAATTCCGGTGACAGAAACATCCGGTACTGGTCTTTGATCACCCAGGAGTATGAAGTCTTAAACAGGTTTTTCAAGAGCGTCAAATACGATATCGAAAAACAGCCTGACAATTACTGGATACTGAGGGTACGCTACTTTATCAATTCGATCCTGTTTACCGCCACCGCAGACTTTTACAGGGGGTTCAGGCAGTATGAACTTTACCGGGACCGCTTTGTCGCGAAAGTCGCGATGTATCTTTATGAAAACATCGGCGATGACATTACGATAGCAAGCCTTACCAAGCGCTTCTCGGTCAACAAGAACGCGCTGAACGACGCATTCTACAAGGAGACTTCGATGTCCTGCATGGCTTATCTTGAGGACATGAGAATGACTCTTGCCAAGAGATGCCTGCAGTCTTCGGATCTCACGGTCAGCGAGATAAGCGATCTTTGCGGTTACAGGGATCACAACTACTTTTCCAAAGTTTTCAAAAAACATACGGGCATGTCGGCGACCGAATATCAGAAGCATGTGAAAGGCATGTGCTGATATTACATAATTTTGTGCTGATTTTTCTAACCCGTGACCTGCTCAACAAAGTAAGATTTCGATAGAAACCTAACGGAGGACCAAAGGATATGAAAAAGACGATCAGGCCTTTTGCATTTGTTCTTACCGCAGTAATGACACTTGGCATGTTGGTCGCGTGCGCATACAAGCCGAAGACAAAGACGGAGACTGAAAAAGTAAACGTTAATGACGGCATGCTGCCCCAGGTCATTGAAAGGGAAGCGTCCTATGTACAAAAGACAAAGGACGGCGAGTGGGAATTGGAAAAGGCCGAGATTCTCAAGTGGGAGCTCTCGCAATCTGAAATACCCGATTCCGTACGCATCATCAGCACCGATGATGCCAAGTCCGTTTATCCCGCACTGGACGATTCATTCAAGGGCCGGAAGGCTGCTTTTTATTTCCGCTTCAATGATGACATAAGCGGCATTCAGGCGACCGTAAACAAAGGCGCTGACGGTTCTTCCACCATGGATGTGAAAATGCAGGGAACCGCCGACGTTGTTTTTTCGAGCGGCGGAAATAAGATGAAGTTTGACGGGATCAAAGTTCTCGGAGCCCTCATAGATGCTGACGGTTCTACCGATCTGAAGGTCGACATCGGTCAGGGCGAAGCTGTCTTAAAGGCTCCCGCAAAGGTTAAGAACGCAGGATTGAAAGACTTCATGGCCGCACAGTCCGATACGTTTATTTCAAATGAATCCTTCAAGGATCTTACCAGGTTTGATGTTACTTCTTCTCTCGTAAAAAGAGGCGCCTGGGATAAAAAGATCTCCACTGATGGCGGCAATACCTCTCCCGATCTCAAGTGGGACAAGATCGACGGCGCTTCCCGGTATGTGGTCATCATGATTGACGGAAACTGGCTCCACATGGATGTTTTCACGACAGATACTTCCCTGGCGGAAGGCGCATATAAAAGGAGAGGCGGCGAAGGAGCGGAGTTTGTCGGACCTTACCCTCCCCGGGGATCCACCCATACTTATTCGGTCTTTGTTTTCGCGCTGAAGAACGAGCCCGGAAAGAACGTTCTCTTCTTTGACTGCGGCGGAAACAACATCAACGAGATATTTAAAGGCCTGGATACGGACAGTTCAGGCAGCCAAGGCAACGTGATCGCTTACGGCAGATTAGACGGAAATTACACCAGTAAATGACATCAGGCGCTCCTCCGGGGGCGCTTTTTGTTTAGTGCTGCACAATTGGTGAACTGATCTGCGGCATAATAATCATTTTTCCTTTATAGATTTGACAAGCATGCTTACCATATATATACTTTGATAATCAAACTATTTGTATGGAAGGAAATCCAAATGACCGGAAAAATAATCGGTTTAGGTTCATACCTGCCGGAAAAGGTGCTGACCAACGATGATCTTGCCAAGATAGTCGAGACGAACGACGAATGGATCACTGAGAGAACGGGCATCAAGGAAAGAAGGATCTCGGATCCTTTGAACGACAAGCCCTCGCAGATGGTCGTCAAGGCGGCGCGTCAGGCAGTTGAGGATGCCGGCATCGATCCTAAAGACATCGATCTTATAATCACAGCCACCACAACGTCGGATCTTATGTTCCCGACGCTTTCGTGCGTTATTCATGAAGCTCTCGGCGTAAGCGAGGAGTGCGGAACTTTTGACGTTAACTCCGCATGCCCCGGCTGGATCGCTGCTTATAATGCGGCGCAGTGCTTCATTCAGACCGGTAACGCTAAGACCGCGCTCATCGCAGGCGTTGAGTGCACATCCAATTTCGTCAACTGGGAAGACAGGGGCCAGTGCATCCTTTTCGGTGACGGCGCCGGTGCTGCGGTCCTCAGGGCTGAGGAAGGCAAGCCGAACCAGTTCATCATGAGATCTGACGGAAAGAGGAAGGATGTCCTTCACTGCGATAATGCGATGCAGCCCGCACGCGTTAACGAGGCGAACTTTAAAGAGCTCACCAAGTTCAACATGGACGGACGCGAGGTATTCAAGTTCGCGGTCACTGAAGTTCCCAGGATCATCAGGGATCTTTCGGCGAAATACGATTTCGCTCTTGAAGATATCGACTGGTTCGTTCTGCATCAGGCGAATGCAAGGATCATCGAGGCAACTGCAAAGAAGCTCAAAGTGAGCCTGGACAAGTTCCCGATGAATATCATGCATACAGGAAACACATCTTCCGCGAGCATTCCGGTGCTCCTTAAGGAGATGAAGGAAAAGGGACAGCTCAAGAGAGGCATGAAGCTCGTCATCGCGAGCTTCGGAGGCGGCCTTACCTGGGATGCCAACTATATTGAATACTGATCTTGGAAAGGAGATCGATCATGACCAGAATCACGGATCTTATCGGAATAAAGTACCCAATCTTCCAGGGCGGAATGGCTTGGGTCGCAGACTGGCATATTGCTTCAGCGGTTTCTGAGGCAGGCGGACTCGGCATCATTGGTGTAGGCGGCGCTGACGAGAACTGGCTCCGCGAACAGATCAGGCTTTGCCGTGAGGCTACGAACAAGCCGTTCGGCGTTAACCTCATGCTCATGAATCCCAGAGCTCCCGAGATCGCAAAGGTGATCGCAGAGGAAAAGGTAAAGGTAGTCACGACAGGTGCAGGTTCACCTGAGAAATACATGGAAATGTGGAAGGAAGCCGGCATCATCGTCGTTCCCGTTACGGCAGGCGTTGCGCTCGCAAAGAGAATGGAACAGTGCGGTGCTGACGCTGTCATCGCTGAGGGCACTGAGTCCGGCGGACACATCGGCGAAGCAACCACGATGACACTCGTTCCCCAGGTTGTTGATGCGGTATCAATCCCCGTTATCGCCGCAGGCGGTATCGCTGACGGCAGAGGCGTTGCGGCTGCGTTCATGCTCGGCGCCGAGGGCGTTCAGTGCGGAACCGTTTTCTGCGCATGCGATGAGGTTAATGTACACCAGAACTACAAGGACATGGTCATCAAGGCAAAGGACAACTCCACAAGAGTTACCGGAAGATCCTACGGCCATCCCGTAAGACAGATCAGAAACGCTCTTTCAAACAAGTATCTTGAGATGGAGCAGAACGGCGTAACCTTCGAAGAACTCGAGGGACTCACGGTAGGAAGTCTCCGCAAGGCTGTCGTTGAAGGCGACACCAAGCAGGGTACGTTCATGGCAGGACAGATCGCAGGTCTTATTAAGGAGATCAGACCTGCAAAAGTCATCATCGAATCAATGTTCGAAGAGGCTGACAAACTCCTTGGAAGGAAGATTGAAGCATAATGAAGATCGCATTTTGTTATCCGGGCCAGGGTGTCCAGCAGGTAGGAATGGCCGAAGCATTCGTTAAGTCAGATGCACGTTATCAGGAAATGGTGGACGTTGCTTCAAAGGCTTCGGGCATCGACATGAACAAACTCCTTTTCGAGCCCAACGAAGACATTAACATTACTGAAAATACGCAGCCTGCACTTGTTACGGCATGCTGCATCATCACCGAAGCGCTTCTTAAGGCCGGCATAAAGCCTGAAGTTACAGCAGGCCTTTCGCTCGGTGAATACTGCAGCCTTTATGTTGCAGGCGCTTTGAGCTTTGAGGATGCCGTAAGGCTTACAAGGATCAGGGGAAGGCTCATGTCTTCCGAAGTTCCCGCAGGCGAAGGCTCTATGGCTGCCATCATCGGTCTTAAGAAGGATCAGGTGGAGAGTGTCACAAACACCATCGAAAACGTATGGCCCGCAAACTTCAACTGCCCCGGACAGATCGTCATCACGGGCAAGAAGGAAGCCGTCAGGGAAGCAATGCCCAAGCTCGAGGAAGCCGGTGCTGTAAAGGTCGTTGAACTCAACGTTTCCGGACCTTTCCATTCACCTCTTCTCAAGGGTGCAGGCGAAAAGCTCGGCAAGGAGCTCGCAGGCGTGGAACTCGGCGATCTCAAGATCCCTTATTTCGCAAATGCCAATGCATCGGAGATCACTGACAAGGCTCAGATCAAAGAGCTCCTGGAGAAGCAGGTATACAGCCCCGTAAGGTGGGAAGAGACACTTTACGAGCTCGAAAAGATGGGCGTAGACACCATCATTGAAGTCGGTCCCGGAAGGACGATCGCAGGTTTCGTAAGAAAAACTGTTCCGTCTATAAAGGTAATCGGTGTATCCACACCTGAAGACATAGAGAAAATACTCGAGAAGATCGGATGATACAGGAGGTAAAAATGTCAGAGAATATTAGAAAGACAGCGATCGTCACAGGCGCATCCAGAGGCATCGGCCTTGCAATCGCAAAGAAACTCGCAAAGAGCGGATACAATATCGCAGTCGTAGACGCATGCGACCTCGAAAAGAGCGAGGATGCAGTTAATGAAGTAAAGGCACTTGGTGTCGATGCAAAGGCATATCAGTGCAACGTTGCTGATTTTGCTGCAGTTGAAGAGACAGTCAAGCAGATCAACGAAGACTTCGGCGGTATCTACATCCTCGTTAACAACGCAGGAATCACAAGAGACGGTCTCCTCATCAAGATGACCGAGGAGAATTTTGATGCAGTCATTAACGTTAACCTCAAGGGTACGTTCAACTTTATCAAGCACGTTTCTCCCATCATGATGAAGAAGAGAGAAGGAAGAGTCGTAAGCATCTCCTCCATCGTAGGCATCGAGGGACAGGCAGGCCAGGTAAACTATTCCGCATCAAAGGCAGGCGTCATCGGTATCACAAAGTCCTGCGCAAGGGAGTTCGCTTCAAGGAACATCACCTTCAACGCGATCGCTCCCGGATACGTTGAGACTCCCATGACTGCAGTCCTTACCGATAAGCAGAAGGAAGCGATCTTCGAAATGATCCCTCTCAAGAGATATGGACAGCCCGAGGATATTGCCAACGTAGTTAACTTCCTGTGCTCTGATGATGCTTCCTACATCACGGGCCAGGTCCTTTCCGTCGACGGCGGAATGCATATGTAATCTAAGATTTACGGAGAAAAAAGCAAATGGCAAACAGAGTCGTAATAACCGGTATGGGTGCGATCACACCTCTCGGAAACACTGTTGAGACTTTCTGGGAAGGTCTTAAAAAAGGCAAGGCAGCTACTGCCCCGATCACCAAATTCGATGCAAGCGGCCTCAAGGTACAGCTCGCATGCGAAGTCAAGGATTTCGATCCGCAGAACTACATGGACTTCAAGACCATGAAGCGTATGGAACCCTTTGCGCATTATGCTGTTGCAGCTGCAAAGGAAGCCATCGAGCAGGCAGGACTCAACATGGAGAATGAGGATCCTTACAGGGTCGGCGTCATCGTAAGCTCAGGCATCGGCTCGATGCAGGCTCACGAAAGAGAGCAGTTAAGACTCGAAAAGTCAAACAAGATCGCTCCCATGTACATCCCGATGATGATCGCAAACATGGCATCCGCTAACATTGCTATCCAGTACGGAATGAAGGGCATCAACACATGCGTAGTCACTGCATGTGCAACCGGTCTTCACTCGATCGGCGATGCTTTCAAGGCAGTCAAGTACGGTGATGCCGACGTAATGATCACCGGCGGATGCGAAGCAGCTGTCTGCAAGTCCGGCATCCAGGGATTTGCAGCTCTCACGGCTCTTTCAACAAACGATGATCCCGAGACTGCATCAAGACCTTTCGACAAGAACAGGGACGGCTTCGTCATTGGTGAAGGCGCAGGCGTCATCGTTATCGAGAGCCTTGAGCACGCACAGGCAAGAGGCGCAAACATTCTCGCAGAGGTTGTAGGCTACGGTGCAACATGCGATGCATTCCACATCACATCACCTGCAGAAGACGGCTCCGGTGCCGGTGAAGCAATGATCATCGCCATGAAGGAAGCAGGCATCATGCCCTCACAGATGGATTACATCAATGCTCACGGAACATCCACGCACCACAACGATCTTTTCGAGACACGCGCAATGAAGTATGCGTTCAAGGAAGACATCAGGAATATCGCGATCAACTCCACCAAGTCCATGATCGGCCACGCTCTGGGCGGTGCAGGCGGCATCGAGCTAATCACATGCGTCAAAGCCATTCAGGACGGATACGTTCACGTCACGGCAGGCTCCAAGGAGGCTGAGGGCGAGATGGATCTTGATTACACATTCAATGAACCTAAGAACCGCGACATCACTTATGCGATGACGAACAATCTTGGATTCGGCGGACACAACGCTTCCATGATCGTGAAGAAGTTCGCTTAAGCAGGGGAGGTCCGGTCAAATGGCAGATAAGAATGCCCGCACAGGTCTTTCTCTTGATGAGATGACTGCCCTTATCAAAGCGGTTTCCGAATCGAACATCGACAGCTTCGATTACAAGGAAGGCGATTTTTCGATCACTCTTCACACCGGCAGGAGCGGGATCCTGACTTCGGCTGCAAATGCCGCAGGCGCAGGCGCTTTCAGCGGCGTTTCGATGGTCGATCTCAACAAGGCCATGTCACTTGCTTCTGAAGCTACCAGCGGTACTTCCGAGGATGAAGAGGACGAATACGCATTCGTCATCAAGTCACCGCTCGTAGGCACTTTCTATGCGGCACCCGCTGCTGACGCACAGCCTTTTGTAAAGATCGGCGACCGCGTTAAGAAGGGCCAGGTCCTTGCCATCGTTGAGGCGATGAAGATGATGAACGAGATCGAGTCTGACTGTGACGGCACGGTCTCTGAGATAATGGTAACAAACGGTTCGCCCGTCGAATACGGACAGCCGCTTTTCAGAATAAGCTAATACAAAGGAGAAACAGTCATGGCAAATTCACTCGACACTATCGGAATCATGAAGATCATTCCGCACAGGCATCCTTTCCTCCTCATCGACAGGGTTGAAGATTATGTACCCGGCGAGTATGCCATCGCATATAAGAACTTCACATACGATGAATATTTTTTCAGAGGACACTTCCCTGAATATCCTATCGTTCCCGGCGTCCTCACTGTTGAGGCTCTTGCCCAGACAGGCGCTGTCAGCATCCTTTCCCAGGAGGCATTCAAGGGCAGGATCGCTCTTTTCGCAGGCGTTGACAAGTGCAAGTTCAAGGGTTCGGTAGTTCCCGGAGACACAGTAAGACTTGAGACAAGGATCACCGCAATGAAGAACACTTTCGGCATCGGTGAGGCTGTAGCTACCGTCAACGGCAACGTTGTCGTAAAGGCAACACTCAAGTTTGCTCTTCTTCCCAAGGGAGCCGAAGCTTAATCAAGGCAGCTTATGATAAAAAAAGTCCTGATAGCAAACAGGGGCGAGATCGCGGTCCGCATTATAAGAGCATGCCGCGAAATGGGCATTGAGACGGTCGCGGTATGCTCCGAGGCCGACAGAAATGCCCTTCATGCAATGCTTGCGGATCAGACGATCTGCATCGGTCCCGCACCCTCTTCAGAGAGCTATCTGAATATTGGCCGCATAATCAGCGCGACGATGACATCCGGCGCAGACGCAATACATCCGGGCTTCGGATTCCTTTCCGAGGATTCGAGGTTTGCGAGGATCTGCGAGCGCTGCAACATCACGTTCATCGGCCCTTCATCCGAAATGATTGCTGCTTCAGGCAACAAAGCCCAGGCAAAGAAGACCATGATAGATGCAGGCGTACCGACTATCCCCGGAAGTGCTGAAGCCGCACAGACCGATGAAGACGGCCTGAGGCTTGCCGACATCGCGACATATCCCGTCATGATAAAGGCGGCTTTGGGCGGCGGCGGAAAAGGCATGAGAGTCGCAAGGTCAAAAGACGTTTTCCAGCAGGCTTTCCTCACTGCCCAGCAGGAGGCAAAGAATGCATTTGGCGACGGCTCCATGTATATCGAACACTATGTCGAGCACCCCAAGCACATCGAGGTGCAGATACTTGCCGACAAGTACGGCAACGTGGTCCATCTCGGCGAGCGTGACTGCTCAATCCAGAGAAATCACCAGAAGCTCGTTGAAGAGACACCGTGCGAATCCCTTTCCGAAGAGAAGCGCAGGGAGATCTGCGAAGCTGCGGTAAAGGCAGCAAAGGCAGTAAATTACGAGAATGCCGGCACGGTCGAATTCCTCCTCGAACCTACGGGGAACTTCTATTTCATGGAGATGAACACGAGGATTCAGGTCGAGCATCCGATCACCGAATGGGTAACCGGCATCGACCTCATCAAGGAGCAGATCAGGATAGCTTCAGGCGAGAAACTCTCTTTCACGCAGAAAGACATCAGTATCAAAGGCCACTCGATCGAAGTGCGCATCAATGCCGAAGACGCGGAACACAAGTTCAGACCGTGTCCGGGAAAGATCGAACTGGCATATCTTCCGGGCGGCCAGGGCGTAAGGATCGATTCAGCCGTTTACAGCGGCCTTGAGATCCCGCCGTATTACGATTCAATGCTCGCAAAGCTCTCCGTATGGGCGCCCACCCGCGAAGAGGCTATAAAGAAGGCGCAGTCCGCGCTGGGCGAAGTGATACTGACGGGCATAAAGACAAATATAGATTACCAGTACGGGATCATCACGAGTCCTGAATTCATTGAAGGAAAGACCGACATCGATTTTATCGAAAAGTTCTCGAGAAAATGATCCGGGTTAACACAAAATGGAACTAAGATATCTGTTTAAGAAGACGCAGTCCGTTCCGGACTCCGAAAACACGAAAAGAGAAGATCAGGGCCCCCAGACGCCGCAGGGACTTTTCCACAAGTGCGCCAAATGCGGCGAGACCATCTTTTCCGAAGAACTCAAGAGAAACCTCTTTGTCTGCCCGAAGTGCGGCGGATATTTCCGCATGTACGCGGGTACCAGGATAGACAGTATCCTGGACGACGGTTCATTTGAGGAATGGGACAATGACATAAAGGAAATGAACCCGCTTAAGACACCGGGTTACGAGGACAAGCTCGAAAGGCTCCGCGAAAAGACTTCGCTCGATGAGGCTGTCATTACCGGCAAAGGCCTGGTAAACGGCAATCCCGCCTGCCTCGGCGTCATGGACTGCCGTTTCATGATGGCTTCCATGGGAAGCGTTGTAGGCGAGAAGATCACCAGGATGTTCGAGCGCGCCACGGAGGAAAGGCTTCCGGTCATCATCTTCACGGCTTCGGGCGGCGCGAGGATGCAGGAAGGCATCGTGTCACTGATGCAGATGGCTAAGACATCCGCGGCGATCAAGAGACATTCCGATGCAGGTCTTCTTTACATTACCGTACTGACCGATCCGACCACAGGAGGCGTTACCGCAAGCTTTGCAATGCTCGGCGACATAATTCTCGCTGAACCCGGTGCGCTCATCGGTTTCGCAGGCCCCAGAGTAATCGAGCAGACCATAGGCCAGAAGCTCCCCGACGGTTTCCAGCGTTCCGAATTCCTTCTCGAGCACGGCTTTGTCGACGATATCGTCACAAGGTCCGACATGAAGGATTATCTTACCGACATCTTGAGGCTGCATGCCGACAAAGGCAGCTTCAAGCCTGAAAAGGCCGGAAAATATAAGCTTCCGAAGAGATCTTCCAAGCTCACTCCGTGGGACAAGGTCATGATCTCCCGCGGCAAGGACAGACCCGTCGCGGAGGATTACATAAACGAGCTTTTCCCCGATTTCATCGAATTCCACGGTGACAGGTTCGTCAAGGACGATAAGGCCATAATGGGCGGCATCGCCACATTTGCGGGCAGGACCGTTACCGTTATCGCAGAGTCAAAAGGCCACGATACAAAGGAAAACATTGAACGCAATTTCGGCATGCCGTCACCTGACGGATACCGCAAGGCGCTGCGTCTTATGAAGCAGGCCGAAAAGTTCGGCCGTCCCGTGATCTGTTTCGTCGATACTCCGGGCGCATACTGCGGACTTGAAGCAGAAGAGAGGGGACAGGGTGAGGCCATCGCCAGGAACCTTTACGAGATGTCATCCCTCAAAGTCCCCGTACTCTCGATAATCATAAGCGAGGCAGGCTCAGGCGGAGCACTGGCCGTCGCGGTATCCGACGAGGTCTGGATGCTCGAAAACGCCATCTACGCCATCCTTTCACCCGAAGGCTACGCAAGTATCCTCTGGAAGGATTCAAAGCGCGCTTCCGAGGCGGCTGCGGAAATGAAACTGACTGCCGCTGACATGAAGGATAAAAAGATCATCGAAAAGATCATTGCGGAGCCTGAGAATCTTTGCAAAGATAATATAGAGACCGTCATCATTCAGCTTAGGGAAGGCATTTCTTCCTTCATCGGAAACAACCTGGATTTTGACGGCAGCGAACTCGCGAAAAAGAGGTACGACAGATACCGGAGCTACTGATGGATATAGACCTTGCACTCAAAAACATGCCGCTTGAAGATAAGGCAGGACTGCTCTGCGGACGGTCGCCGTTTTCGATAGGAGGCATTGAGTGCAAAGGGACTGATATTCCTGTGCTCTACATCCAGGACGGCGGAACCGGCATCAATTTCGAGCAGCTCTTCCAGGACCGTGAGGAGGGCGAGACCGAAGGCTTTTCGGCAGAAGAGATCCGCCGCGTGATCACGCTTTTTTACCGTACCGGCGAGCTTACCGCTCATGAGAACATCCTTCGCGAAAAGATATCCCGGAGACTTTCGGAAATAAAGGGAAACATCACCTCAGCTCCCGGCTGTTACCCGCCGGGCATCCTTCTAGGCGCGACATGGGATCCCGTTACCGTGCATGAGGTATCGTGCGCACTGGGCATGGAAGCTCAGGCATATAAAATCGGCGTCCTTCTGGGAACCCCCAACTGCAATCTTTTAAGGGATCCGAGAAACGGACGGTTTTTCGAAGGCTATTCCGAAGATCCCTGCCTTGCCAAGACCCTTGCGCCGCAGATGTGCAAAGGCGTTGAGGAGGCCGGAGTCGCTTCAAATGCCAAGCATTTTGCCTGCAATAATCTCGAGATAAACCGCGTCGGGATCGACGAGAAGATCCCCGAAAGAGCGGTAGAAGAACTCTATCTGCCGGCATTCAGGGAGTGCGCCGCCGTCTCGTCCGTTTTCATGTCCGCATATGTTTCAGTCAACGGCACCAGGTGCACTGAGAACAAGTGGCTCCTGAAAGACGTCTTAAGAGACCGCTGGGGCTTTGACGGCACGGTCGTAACCGATTGGGCGGCATGCACCGGAAGGGCTGGAGACTCGCTCGCGGCCGGCAACGATCTGTTCATGCCCGGCCCCTGGGACCACACTGACATAGTCGCTGCCGTAAAAGACGGCCGCGTTTCTGAAGAGCGCCTCGACGAAGCCTGCAGAAGGATACTAAGGCTCATTGACCGTCATTCATGCGTTCCGCTTCCGGACGGCTTTACCGATGAGGAGTATGTCGCCAGGGGCAGAAAAGCAGCATACGATGCTGCATGTGAAGGCATCGTGATGCTGATAAACAGAGACGGAGTTTTTCCGCTCAAACAGGGCGGCACTGTCGTGTTTTTCGGAAAGTCAAAAGGAAGATTCAGGGATTTCGGCACGGGAAGCGCCCAGGTATTTACCGACAGGACGACTGTCCTGCCTGAAGAGCTTTCGGGAATACCCGGATTTGAAAACATCGCTTTTGACGATTTCGAAGCCTTCAAAAACGGAGCCGTGGCAGTCGTTATCGAGACAATGGATTCGAGCGAAGGCGCTGACCGCGCTGACCTTAAGCTTTCTGACGAGACCCGCGGGATCCTTTCAAAGCTGATACAGGAACGCGGCACCGGAAAGATATGCCTCATCCTCAATACTCCCGGCCCGGTTGAGCTCGGCAGCTTCAAAGACGGGCTGGACGGCCTTTTCGCGGTGTTCTATCCGGGTATGGAAGGCGGCCGCGCGATGGCTGACATCCTGACCGGAAGAGTGAACCCCTCCGGTCATCTGCCCGTTACTTTCCCTGAAAGACTTGAAGATGTTCCGTCCTTCTTATGCTACCCCGACAGCTTCAGCTGCGTATACGGCGAGGGCATCTATGCGGGTTACAGGGGGTATCAGAAACGCAGGATCGCCCCGGCTTTCCCGTTCGGATTCGGACTTAGCTACTCAAGATTCGAGATCCTGGCGATGACCTCAAAAGTCAATGGCGGCAAGGTCTGTAACACTGTTACCGTCAAAAATGCGGGCCCCGTCCCCGGCAAAGTGACGCTCCAGATCTATTCGCACAAGGTGAGCCCTGATGTGCCCCGTCCCGAAAACGAGCTGCGCACGTTCGGAAAGTTTTTCCTTGAAGCCGGCGAGACCAGGCAGGCTGAAATGTCCTTTGATGCCTCTGAACTGATGTATTACGATGCCGACCGCGGCTCGTTCCTCCTTGAGGAGGGTGCTTATGAGCTCAGATGCGGTCTCAGCTGCGAGGAGTTCGCCGCTTCGAGCGTCATAAGGATCGATGACGGTTCGCCCGAACTTAAGTGCGGCATTTCCTGGCCCTGCGGCAGGATCGCGCAGCACCCTGAGTTTGAAGAAGCACTCAAAAAGGACGTCGAAGCGCACGGCGACAGCTACGGACTTTATCTTTCGGACTGCATCTACATGCCGTTCAAGCCCGTCTCGGAAATATATCCCGGAGCTTCCGGTTATGAGGGGTTCATCGCGGCCTGCAACGGATTCGTGCACGAATAACGCTTGATCCGGTTTTAGGGCATGACAGCCTGAATGCCGAAAAGCGGGCTGACGGATAAAATCACTGAAATCTCTGGATTTATCCGTATTTTTCGGCCCGAAAAGAGTCCAAAAACCGAAAACCGACGGATAAAACCGGGCTTTTTGCTGTTTTTATCCGTGCATCACGCCTGTGAAAGCTCCCGAATGTCTCAAATGCACGGATAAATCCGCAAAAAAACGGAAAATTATCCGTCAGTGCCATTTTCGCCGGCAGAACCCCGGTAACGCATGGGTCAAAGTGTGGTCAAAAAGCCAAAATTATTATAAATAATGCGAAAATCCTTTTTGTAGTGTATATTATATTATTGCAAAATTCTCGAAAGGATCTTTTCTGATGAGTCAATATGATTTCCTCATCGTCGGTGCAGGCCTTTACGGCGCAACTTTTGCGCGCCTTGCGACTGACGGCGGATACAAGTGTCTGGTCATAGACAGACGCGGACAGGTTGCCGGCAATGTTTATACTGAGAATGTCGGCGGGATCAACGTCCATAAGTATGGCGCTCACATTTTCCATACCAGCGACAAGGAAGTCTGGGACTTTGCGAACAGATTCGCCGAATTCAACCGTTACACGAATACGGTCGTAGCCAACTACAAGGGCGAGATCTACTCAATGCCTTTCAACATGTACACGTTCAACAAGATGTGGGGTGTCATCACACCTGAAGAGGCAAGGGCAAAGCTCGACGAGCAGATCGCTTCAGTAAAGATCGATGAGCCTAAGAACCTCGAAGAGCAGGCCCTTTCACTTATCGGCCCCGATATCTACAACAAGCTCATCAAGGGCTATACCGAGAAGCAGTGGGGAAGAAAGGCCACCGAGCTTCCTGCATTCATCATCAAGAGACTTCCGGTAAGGCTTACATACAACAACAATTATTTCAACGACAGCTTCCAGGGCATCCCCGTCGGAGGCTATACAAAGTGGATCGAGAATATGCTCGAAGGCATTGAAGTCAGGACAGGCGTTGATTTCCTTGAGAACAGGGAAGAGCTTTCCGGACTTGCCGACAGGATCATCTATTCCGGCATGATCGACGAGTATTACGGATATAAGCTCGGAACGCTCGAATACAGGAGCCTCAGGTTTGAGACCGAATACATGCCTGATACAGACGATTTCCAGGGTAACGCGGTCATCAACTACACGGATGCCGAGACACCGTTCACAAGGATCATCGAGCACAAGCATTTCGAATTCGGAACCGGAAAGGGCACCGCGGTGACACGCGAGTATCCGGCTGAGTGGAAGAAGGGCGATGAGCCTTACTACCCGCTCAATAACGACAGAAACAACGAACTTTACCGCAAATATCAGGAACTCGCGTCTGAAGACAAGATGGTCTGGTTCGGCGGAAGGCTCGGAAAATACAAGTACTACGACATGGACGATACTATCGCTGATGCCGCAGCCGACTATAAAAAGATCACGGAGTAAATCAATGAAGGCATTCAAGAAAATCATCATCGGAATCGTTGCAGCAGCAGTAATGATGTCCTCGGCAGCCACCGCATTTGCCGATGAGACCACTGCACCTTCACAGCCGCAGGAAACCACCGCGCCGTCAACGACATCAACATTCGACATCTCAAAGCTCAGCTTTGACACAATGTACGGAAATCAGCTCCCTGACTTCCTCAATCACGAATATGAGTACAACGGACAGAAGATCCCGATCGTAGAATCGAATTACTATTTTCTTCTGACGTTCCTCCAGCTCAGCCAGTATGCGGCATACGGATACTATCCGGCTACTTCTGCAGGCTATCTCGACCTTGCCGCTACATACGGTGAAGGCGATGAGAAGAAGACATACGGCGAGTATTTTGTTAAGCAGGCTGAGGAATATCTTTACAGCACATGCATCTTCGTTGAGCGTGCCAAGGCAGCCGGATTAAAGCTTTCTGACGAAGACAAGAAGGCGATCGACGATGAGGTCAACGACAGGATAGAGCAGCAGGCTAAACCCGCAGGAGTTTCCCTTGACGTTATCCTCAAGCTCTACTTCGGACCCCAGTGCGATGAGAAGGCTTACCGTTCACTTCTTGAGAACGCCACACTCGCAGGAAAGTACACAGAGAAGTACATCAAGGATTACAAGATCCCTGAAGAACAGCTCATGGTACCCAACATCAGATATGCGCTTTTCTATGCGCCCGGCGCTTCAGCAACTGATGATGACAAGAAGAAGGCTGAGGCTGCTGCAAACGACATGCTCAAGAAGTGCAAGAACGTTGAAGATCTCAAGACTCAGGCAGAGGCAGGAAAGACTGCCGGAACCGTTTACGATCAGGGCACTCTTTCAGTGCCCAAGGGCAAGATGGTTTCCGCATTTGAGGAATGGGCATACGGCGCTACACGCAAAGAGGGCGAGATGGGCATCATCTACTCTCAGGAATACGGCTATTTCGTAGTCGGATACATGGGCAAGGTCAAGCTCGATGAGGAAGACCAGGAATCTCTCGCCAACGATGCCATGAATACTGAGATCGAGAACGAGATGAAGGAAAACAAGCACAACTTCCACACCGATCAGAAGTACGGTCCCGCAAAAGCTGCTCCCACGGCTGCTCCGACAACAGAGGCACCTGCTGAAACAGGCGCGGCTGCACCGGTCGAGACAGCTCCCACGGCACTTCCCACTGAGACCGGAACACCTTCTGCCGACAACGGAATGTCCAATGTTCTCATCATTGTTTTCGTTGCGATCGGAGGAATCGCGATCATCGCGGTAATCATCATCCTCATAACGAACTCCAAGAATTCTGAAAAAGATGATTCTTCCAAGAAGAGTTCTTCACGCAAGGCTTCCAAAAAAGACGCCGATGAAGATGATGAGGACGAAGACGGCGAGTACGAAGAAGACGGAGAAGATGAAGAAGAGCCTGAGGAACAGGAAGACATCTATTCCGGCATCTCCGGCGACGAAGACGAAGAGTCTGAAGAAGAGTCTGATAAGAATAAAGATTAATTAAGAGAAATATAGAAACAGTAACAATAATAGAGGGGCATCAGTCAAAATGGAGATTACGACCGATCTGGTAAGATATCTCGAGGCATTGGGCAGGATCGAGCTTTCACCTGAAGATGAAGCCGGCATGCAGAAAGGCCTTTCGGATATCCTGGGTTATTTCGACAAACTCAACGAACTCGACACGACAGGCGTTGAGCCTCTGAGCCACGCGCTCGGAAGGAGCAACGTCATGCGTGAGGATAAGGTATCTAACGGGGACATGAGGGACACGGTCCTTTCAAATGCTCCCGAGACTAAGGACGGTACGATCCTCGTGCCGAAAACATTTGATTAAAGGGGCGGAAAAGATATGACATCAGAAGAGATCATCAGCCTTTCTGCTCTGGAACTCGGCAAGGCGATAAAAGAAGGAAAGACCTCATCCGTTGAGGTATGCCATGCATACCTCGAGAGGATCAATGAAACAGACGGCGAATACAACGCTTTCATCACCGTTCTCACTGAAGAGGCACTCAAGAGTGCGGCACGTGTCGATGCAGACATCTCTGCCGGCAAGCTCACGGGTCCTCTCGCAGGCGTTCCCATTGCAGTAAAGGATAACATCTGCACCAAGGGCGTTCTTACAACATGCGGCTCAAAGATGCTTTCAAACTTCGTTCCGCCTTATGACGCAACTGTAGTAAAGAAGATAGAAGAAGCCGGAATGGTCATCATCGGTAAGGTAAACATGGACGAATTCGCCATGGGCTCCACCACCGAGACCAGCTATTTCGGACCTACCGTAAACCCTCACGGAATCAACAGGGTTCCGGGCGGTTCTTCCGGCGGCAGCGCCGCAGCAGTAGCTGCTGACCTTGCGCCCATCGCGCTCGGTTCTGATACCGGTGGATCCATCAGACAGCCTTCGTCTTTCTGCGGAGTTACGGGATTAAAGCCCACATACGGAAGCGTTTCGCGTTACGGACTCGTTGCGTTCGCATCTTCCCTCGACCAGATCGGACCCATCGCAAGGAATGCCGAAGACGCTGCTGCGCTTTACAACATCATCTGCGGCGCGGATCCCAAGGACCAGTCATCTTCTGAGGAAGCAAAGTCCGTTGATGTCGGTGCTCTTGAGAACTTCTCCCTGAAGGGAAAGAAGATCGGTCTTCCCGAAGAGTATTTCGGTGACGGTATCGATGCCGAAGTAAGGGAAAAGGTTAACGCTGCGATCGAAGTCATGAAGGGCCTCGGTGCGGAAGTCGAGACATTCTCTTTCCCCATCGCAGAATACGCGATCCCGACATATTACATAATCGCCTGCGCGGAAGCGTGCTCCAACCTTTCGCGTTACGACGGCATCAAGTACGGCTACCGTCCCGAAGGCGAGATAGATCTTACACAGCTTTACATCAAGTCCAGGAGTGAAGGCTTCGGACTCGAGGTCAAGAGAAGGATAATGCTCGGTAACTTCGTTCTCTCGTCCGGTTACTATGACGCATACTACAACAAGGCCCTTCAGGCCAAGAACCTGATCAAGCAGTCTTTCGACAAGGCTTTTGAGAAGTATGACATCATTGCGGGACCCGTTGCGCCGACAACGGCACTCAAGGCAGGAGAGAGCCTCTCAGATCCTCTCAAGATGTATCTCGGAGACATCTGCACGGTACTCATCAATATCGCAGGACTTCCCGCGATCTCCGTTCCGTGTGGCAATGCAGGCAGTGAGAATCTCCCGGTAGGTCTCCAGTTGATCGGAAAGCCGTTTGACGAGGCAAATGTACTCGGATTCGCAGCGGCATATCAGAAGAACCAGTAAGGAACAAGGGCAGGAAAAAGATATGAGAGATTATGAAATGGTTATAGGGCTCGAGGTACACTGCGAGCTGTCGACCGAATCGAAGATCTTCTGCGGGTGCTCGACGAAATTCGGAGGCGCGCCCAATACACATGTCTGCGAGGTATGTTCGGGTATGCCCGGAACGCTTCCGCAGCTTAACATGAAAGTAGTAGAGTTTGCCGTTAAGGCGGGACTCGCTCTCAATTGCGAGATCACCAGAAAGAACAAGTTCGACAGAAAGAACTACTTCTATCCCGACCTTCCGAAGGCATACCAGATCTCACAGCTCTACTTCCCGATCTGCAGGAACGGCCATGTGGACATCAAGACCAGCACGGGCACCAAGTCCATCGGCATACACGAGATCCATATGGAAGAGGATGCAGGAAAGCTAGTTCACGATCCGGTTACCGGAATGACGATGGTCGACTTCAACCGCTGCGGCGTTCCTCTCCTCGAGATCGTAAGCGAACCTGATTTCAGGAGCGCCGAGGAAGTTACCGCTTACCTTGCAAAGCTCCGTGACACCATGCAGTACCTGGGAGTTTCAGACTGCAAGATGCAGGAAGGCTCCATGCGTGCTGACGTAAACCTTTCCGTAAGACCGAGAGGACAGAAGGAATTCGGTACAAGGACCGAAATGAAGAACATCGCTTCCTTCAAGGCTATCGAGCGCGCCATCGAATACGAGAGGGAGCGCCAGATCGACCTTATTGAGGAAGGCAACGAAGTCGTCCAGGAGACAAGACGCTGGGACGATGAGAAGGAATATACCTATGCGATGAGATCCAAGGAAAATGCCCAGGATTACAAGTACTATCCGGATCCTGACCTCATGCCCATAGAGATCTCCGATGAATATCTCAATGAGATCAAGGCAGGACTCCCTGAGTTCGCCGATCAGAAAAAGGCACGTTATATAGAGCAGCTCGGGCTCCCCGAGTACGATGCGGACATCATCACCGCCAGCCCTGCTCTTGTTAAGGTCTTCGAGACGGCATGTGAGGTTACCGGTGCGCCCAAGGAAGTCTCCAACTGGCTCATGACTGACCTGCTCAAGCTCTGCAAGGATGCTGCGGTAGCAGTCGATGACATGAAGTTTGACGGAAAGTCTCTGGGGCTCATCATAAAGATGGTCCAGGACGGCAAGATCAACCGCAAGTCCGGACGCAAAGTCCTCGAAGAAGTTTTCATGAACGGCGCGGATCCTGAAGAATACGTTAAGGAAAACGGCCTTGCACAGGTATCTGACGCATCGGCCATCGAGCCTGTCATCAAGGAAGTGCTGGATGCAAATCCGGGCCCTGTTTCCGAGTATCTCGCAGGCAAGGAAAAGAACTTCCAGTTCCTTGTAGGCCAGTCGATGAGAGCTCTCAAGGGCAAGGCAGATCCTCAGGCTGTAAGAACAACACTCGAAAAGCTTTTGGGTGAAATGAAATAATGGGAAAAACAGTAGCTGAAATACTGCTTGTAGTCTTTTTCGTAATAGTGAACGCATTCTTCTCCGGCACGGAGATGGCGGTCATCTCGCTGAGTGACGCCAAGATGCGCAAGATGGCCGAGGAAGGCCACAAGAAGGCGAAAAGGATCGTTAAGTTCATAGATAACCCCGGTAATTTTCTGGCGACGATCCAGGTCGGCGTAACGCTCGCCGGCTTCCTGTCATCGGCTTTTGCCGCGAACAGCTTTGCGTCAAAGCTCGCAGAGCTGGTCGATCCCGCGGGTTCATACAAGTGGCTTGAATCTTTCTGGACAGTCATCATAACCATCGTCCTTTCATACTTTTCGCTCGTTCTGGGAGAGCTCGTACCGAAGCGCGTTGCCCAGAACAATCCCGAGAAGTGGGCATTTGCGGCTGTCGGTGTGGTAGGCTTCTTCGGCGTCATCCTCAAGCCCTTTGTTCTGTTGCTCACTGCCTCGACCAATGTGTTCCTCAAACTTTTCAAGATCTCTCCGACGCATACCGACAAGAGCGTAACCGAGGAAGAGATCCGCATGATGGTCGACGTAGGCTCTGAATCCGGCAACATCGAGGACTCCGAAAAGGAAATGATCGACAATGTCTTCGAGTTCAACGACAAGGAAGTCTCGGAGATAATGACCCACAGAAAGAAGATCGTATCGCTCCCCATCGATGCCGAGTTCAGCGAGGTCATGAGGGTTGCTCGTGAAGAGAAATACACCAGGATCCCGGTCTACGAAGATACCATCGACGACATCAAGGGAATACTCCACATAAAGGATCTCATCGGCATCATGCCGCCTGATGATGAGCACCCGTTCGTGCTCGAAAAGTTCATCAGAGAGCCTCTGTTCGTTCACGAGACACGTAAGATCTCATCCCTCTTCGGAGAAATGAAGACATCCGGAATGCAGATGGCCGTCATCATCGACGAGTACGGCGGAACGATGGGTATCTGCACCATCGAGGATATGCTCGAAGAGCTCGTAGGCAACATCACCGATGAGTTTGACGATGAGGAACAGTCCTTCGTCAAGCTTTCAAACGGTGACTACATCGTTGCGGGCGACATGACCCTGAGCGACCTCGAGGATGAGCTCGACACGGAGCTTACCGACGAGGAGTACGATACCATCGCAGGTCTCGTCATCCAGGTTCTCGACAGGGTTCCCGAAGAGAAGGAAAAACCGATCGTTCATTATAAGAATCTCGATATAAAGGTCCTGAAGATCGAGGACCGCGCGATCGCGAAAGTCCTCATCCACGTCAACAAACCGGCAGTCAGCGACGGTGAGGCCGGCGAAAATGATACAGACCGAGAGAATAACGATGCTAAAAAAGAAGATTGATCTGATACTTTATGACCTCGACGGCACGATCCAGGATTCCGTGCCGCTCATACTCGAATCATTTCACAAGGCATACGAGATCGTCCTCGGAGAATGCACGAGAAGCGATGCCGACTTGATGAGCTACATCGGAAGGCCGCTTACCGTTTCGTTCGAAAGACATGACAAAGAGACCGCCGAGAAACTTACACAGGCTTATCTCGAATACAACAAGAAGAGGATGCTCGAAGGAGTGATCCCACTTTTCCCGGGAGTCAGGGAAGGACTTGAGAAGATCAGGGCAGAGGGTTTCAGACAGGGAATAGTTACGGCCAAGCGCCGTGATTCAGCCATGATCACCATTGACATGCTCGATATCGCGAAATACTTTGACGTGATGGTATTCAGCGAGGATACCAAACGTTCCAAGCCCCACGGCGATCCCCTTATCGAAGCGGCGGGGCGTCTCGGAGTAACCGACATGAGCCGCGTCCTTTATGTGGGAGATGCCGGATCCGATCTGCTCTCAGCGAGGGACTGCGGTGCGTCTTTTGCTCTTGTCGACTGGACTCTGATGCCGAAAGACGAGATAGAAAAGCTCGGTCCGGACTGCATATTGTCCTCTTTAGACGAGATTCCTTGCATTATAAAGGGCAGCGAATTATAATTATCCTTGCATTTTTGCGCACACATATATTTATTTTTATATAAGGCAGGAAATACAGTATGGCAAATTCAACGAAAAAGGCTAGATCCGGCAAGAAGTCCAAGGCCAAGCTGGCACTGGGATTGATCGTAGCCGTAATGATTCTTTTTGTAGCGGGTTATTTTGTTTACTTCTCCGGAATCATTCCGCAGCTCCTGCCCGGCATGACGATCACAGAGACAAAAGACGGAGCTACCGTAAAGATCAAGGACCTTTCGGTTCTCGAGACGAATTACTACTTCATGAACATCTACAGCATGTACTCACAGTACGGCATGATCTCAACTGATTCGCTCGATTCCGTTTTCAATTCAACAACAGGTCAGACATACCGTGAATATCTTCTCTCACAGGGTGCCGAAGAGGCTCTCAAGAACGTTCTTATGGAGCGTGAGGCTGATTCAAAGGGCTTCCGTGCGATGTCAGCTGCTGACAAGGCTGCAAAAGAGGAGCTCGAAAGCCTCCGCGGAATCTCAAAGCTCTACGGATATCCTACGGTTGACAGATATATTTCTGCCCAGTACGGCACAGGCATGACATCCAGACTTTACAGACAGTGCATGGCAAGAGGCCTCTATGCCGACGAGTATCAGCAGTATATCTCACAGTTCGATCCTTCCATCGTTCCCACTGATGAGTCTCTTAATGAAGCATACAAGGCAAACCCTGCCGCATACGACAACGTTGATTTCAACTACTATCTCGTAACTGCACAGACAAAGGACGGCAAGGCTGATATCGAGGGCGCAAAGAAGGATGCTCAGTGGATCTCTGACAAGTCAACTGACGCCAAGTCATTCCGCAGCGCTGTCATGACATATCTCAAGGGCAAGGGCGATACCGAGGCTCTCAAGGGTTATGAGAATGACGAAGATCCCACAGCCGTATCCGACATGACAAAGTCTGCAGTCGAGCAGACATACGATGCAAATCTCGCAGCCTTCCTTTTCGCTGACGGAAGAAAGGCCGGCGACAAGACTGTCGTTGAGACTGCAACAGGCGCTTATGTCGTTATCCTTAACGGCAGAAAGCTCGATGAGGAGAAGGAAGTTTCTTACAGAACACTTACTCTTAATAATGATTCCAAGGACGGCAAAGAGCGCACCGATGAGCAGATCGCAGCTGATGCAAACGCACTTGCCGAAAAGGCAAAGCAGCTCGCTCCTGCAGGAATGTCCTCTCTCGATTTCTACAAGCTTGTCAAGGCTAACTCCAAAGACCAGGATGAGATGATGGACGGCGGTTTTGTCGCAGGCGAGACCAAGGCTGACATGACGGAGGCTGAGGAAGGCAAGGAAGTCGATGCTCAGACAAAGGCAGTTGCAGACTGGCTCTTCGACGAGTCACGCAAGGCCGGTGATGTCTATGTCAAGATCGCATCCGACAACAGGACAGTTGTTATCTATTATTACGAGAAGTCTTCACCCGCATGGATGGGCGAAGCCAGAAACGCAAAGATCACAGAGAACGTCAACAAGCTGAAGGAGTCACTCAAAGCTAACAACCCTCAGTTCGTTGTAAATTCTGACCTGGTCAAAAAATTTATTTACGGCTGATAAGCTAATAAATTAAGATATTACATGGACCTTGGCGGTCATGAAAAATGCCGGCGGTGAAAAATAACCGTTGACAGATTTTGCAATCATCTATATAATTCTTTATTGCGTCATAATGGGTTAGGGGCATTATGCCTTTTTAACTTGACGGGAAAGGCCTTTTGTGTTAAATAAATAGGCTTTTTCAACGTAATAACTGCTTAAACTTAGGTTTTTTAAGCTTTGTGTGAGGTGATTCGTTAGTCATGGTCCATTCCGTAAAACAAGGCAAGACAGAGAGGCAGTCGTATTCCAAGATCAACGAAGTAATCGA
>JAIKZM010000112.1 GCA_024682215.1 Saccharofermentans sp.
ACGGATAGTAAGAAGCGAGAAGATGACCGATATCAGGATAAGGTTGATAACTGCCGTTACTGCAATGGCAGGAGCACTGAAGTCCATGTTCCCGATGTGAGGAATGATAAATAAGGCTGTACTTACACCTACAGCGACAGGAATGGATTTCTTCTGCAAAAGCTGTTGAACGATACCTCTGCAGAGCACCTCTTCAAAGGCACCCTGAAAAATAAAAGCTCCGAGCATGAGGAATACCATCGCAGTGTCGATATTTCGAAAAACGCCGTTATACCTTACCGCGCCGGTAAGAACTGCCAAAGCAACTGAAACAAGCAAAAGAAGTGCTCCTGCTCCGGCTCCTGCGAAATAGCTCCATGCAGGTCTCGCCAAGCCCAGTTCTGCCAGAGTCTTTCTTTGAAACAGCTTCCAGAGAAGGATCATTATTCCAATCATGACGCCGTATCCGTAGAAAGTGATCAATGTAATCGTGATATCGCCGAACATCTCACCCTGAAGGGGGTTCTTACCGCAGGCAAAGTGTATCGCCAGGACTATGCCTTCGCCAACCAGTTCTGCACCGAACTTGAATACCCAGAAGATCAGGATGACCTTGATGATATACAATAGTTTTGGCATGTCGGTCCGGTTGTTGAACGGACTGATGTTTTTGATGAATTCTTTTATTTTATTCATGGATAACTCCTTTTTTGAGCGCATTAATACAAACAGCGAAAACGCTGCTGTTTTTAGTGTCAGATTATTTGAGGATCAGATCAGACGGGGAATCCGTTGACCAGGGAATAAACCAGCATCGATATGAGATCTATGGCGAGCAAAATACCGAATCCTATGAGAAACCACTTAACGGCTGTCTTCGCGCGCTTGCCGTTCTTCTCTGTAAGGACCTTCTGATCGATAACATCAGCCATCGTCTTGTGATCATCGGACTTAACCGGCTCGATCCCTTTAAGAAGATAATCCGTAGTAACTTCAAAAATATCGCTCATGATCACGACTTTATCGAGATCCGGGGTTGCCTGTTCACTTTCCCACTTAGAAACGGCCTGCCTTGATACACCGACCTTGTCAGCCAGTTCCTCCTGTGACATGCCTTTCGCCTTTCTAAGGCTCTGTATTCTGTCAGCAATTGTCATTTACATCACCTCCGGGTTTTGATGGTTTGAGATTAGCAAAAATGCTCTTAGCAAATCCACCAACCGGACCTTGAACTTTGTCAACCGGCAGTTGCAACCCAGTATTTTCAAGGTTTTCCTGCATCTTATAAATTCTATCACGGATTTTGGAGTTCGGTGCTTTCTGTACAGCAGGTTTCCATTCATCTTCATCTGTTATGACATTAAAACCGACTATTCATATTCAGCCGCAGTCCAGTTCAGACAAAGTAAATACAATGCATGCTGGAAAGCCTTAAAAACCACTTGAATGATACTCCCAAAATGACGTATCGTTCAACTGAACTCAGCTACCTGATAGTTCATTATCCTGCTGATCATCCATACTAAAGGATCCATTTATTGCTTCTTACTTTTTCTTAACCGGTACTCTCAACAAAGATCTTCAGATCCCTGCCTTCATTTTCGCACGAATACTCATACCCTTGCGACGAACGCACGGCCTCCAAAAACTTCTCCTTATCGTCATTCAGAAGTTTCAACTCAGTAATTTTTCTGGGTGGCTTGTCGTAACTCAGGCACGTGCGCAGCTGGAAGAACTCTCCATTCCTGTCATCGAAGCTCCACGTCAGAAAGAGCATCAGCCCTTCTTCGTCCGTAATGCATGAATATTCCAGAGGCGGTGTCTCTTCATTACGTCCAAGCGACTCGTATGCCTTGATCACGTCCTCGAAACTGCATCCTTCGTGCAGTAATTCCTGAAGATAAAACCTTGCGGACCTCGCCTCGATGAGCCCGGGGTCATCCCCGTACTGACCCATGAGTTTATCCATTTCGGCTTCAGAATCAGCACTTTCCATGGCTTTCCTGATATCTGCCAGCGCCGGGTGATCACTCGTATTCATCGCATGCACCATACGGATCACATCAATGACCGACGCAAGAAATCCAAAAGCAATAAACGCAGCACCGACTGCAATGCACATCTGAGCCCTCGCTGCGTTTCCAATCACGACAAGAATTATGCCGAGCAGGATAAATATCCCGAATCTGAACAGGGCTGACAAGAATCCTGTGAGTATGACCAGCAGCTTGAAGTTCTTCATGGCGTTCCTCCTGACCGTGCCTGTAAATTATGGATGCGATCTGATGTCAGTATTTTATCCTAACAGAAGAGATCCACTGAATGATACTCCAAAACCGGCACACGTTAACATACATCAATGCGGCTTGATAAAGCAACGCCTTCCGAAATGACCGGAAGGCGTTTTAATTATCAGACGCATGTAATGAAATATATACATACCATAAGGATTACCATCAGCACCGCACAGACCGGCAGGGTGATCTTAGAATAGTGTTTTGAGACTGTGAATGGTTCAGGAGCATTTTTTAATCATATCTATAGGTTGATCTATGCCGAGAAAGAAAAGTATCACAAGTTTATCGATTCAGCAGAAAATAAAGAGTAGTGTGCTTTCGCTCTGATCATTCCTGCTTCGTAATTCCTGACAACGGAACGATAACCTGCATGACGTACTCTTCACCTTGGTTAGCGCACATGATGACGTAGATCTTTTTACCGTTTTTATCTAGTACTCCGTTAAACGTCGAAAAGCCAGGAGTGCTTCCGCCGTGCATGATCCACGGATCCATCTGCTGCCAGCCGAAGCCGTAACCGTCGACAAAGTTCATTACTTCCTTCATCGATTCCTCGCTAAGGAGATACCCTCCAAACAAGGCTCTGTGATATTTAAGAAGATCTACTACGGATGAATGGACATCGCCGCAGCCTTTGCTTGCATTAGATGGGTTATACCATGCATCTTTCTTGATCGAAGCTGTTACGTGTTCGTCTTTCATCGAAGTTGTATCCGTCATGCCGCAGGGCTTGAAAACAGTCTTTTCCATAAACTTGGCGTATGACATTCCGCTCTTCTTTTCGATGATCTCTGCAAGAAGCGTGTAATTCGTATTCGAGTATTCAATTTTTGTACCCTGTTCAAATCCGGGCTTTTTGCAAAATGCCTGTTCTGCTATCTTGTCGCCATATTTATTGAAAAAATCACAATAATTCTCTTCGCTGGGAAGGCCCGTTCCGACAAGCTCCGAGCCTGTCTCTTCGCCCCAGAAGCCCTGAGGATCATTAACGAAATCGTGGATCCCCGAACGCATGCGCAGAAGGTTCCTGACAGTCACCTTGGAAACCTCGCTGTAGAACGGGCACGAACTGTATTCTGAAAAGAAATCGCCGAGCGTGTCATCAAGCTTTACCTTGCCTTCTTCAACAAGCTTCATGATGCAGACTGCGGTCATGGACTTCGTTACCGAGCCGATCTCGTATGTTGTATGCGGATCGACTTCATTGCCGTCCCTGTCCTTTAGACGCATGCCGGAAGCCACTATGACGTCATCATCAGTCGCGATGATCAGGGATCCCCTGAGGCTGACGTTGCCCTTTAACTGGTTTACCAGCATTCCGAGCGTACTCTTATACTTCTCATCCTCGTTGATCCAGATATTGCCCTGAACATTACTGAGCTTTTTGATCTGCTCATCAACATTGAGAAGCTCCTTTTGGACCTCCCTCTTGGTCTCCTGGGTTGTCTCGCTTGTTGTAACTGCGGGCTTGATAGAAGAACAAGACGGCAAACCGGCTGCAATCATGAGGCATGCGAGCATAAGGCAAAGTGTTTTTCTGATACGTAAGGCTTTCATAAAGTCTCCTCTTACAAAGCATGCGGTCTATCCGACTCCCTGTCTATTAAAGAGCCTGTCACAAGTATGATAATGGTAATGCCACAAGATTCTCTCTCAAGTACATTTTCCTGTCTATCATACATATAATGGCACCTGTTCCGCGTTTTTTATCCGAAACTCCATCTAATACATCAAATTCAGAAGCCATATTCGCTTTAGGTGAAGTAGACATCTTTATCTCGATCGGGTACAAGATCCCATTTTCATGAATAATCAGATCGATCTCTCCGTCAACCTCTTCCTCGTGTCCATTGGTCTTAATCCTTTTTTTGTCTTTTCCGTTGTAGTAGAAAACATCGAAATCGTAATCCATTCCTTCATTTGAATAGGATTTTAAGATCTCATTTATTACAAAGGTCTCAAACATGGCACCTGACATGGCTCCGTTCTTTAATGTTTCCGGAGTAAGCCAACGTGTCAGATATGAACACAGACCCGTATCTCTAAAATAGAGTTTGGGCGTTTTAATTGCGCGGGTCAGTGCACTTGGCGTGTAGGGCTTGAGAATATATATAAGACCGCTTCTTTCAAGGATCGATATCCATTCCTTGACGGTTACCTCAGACACCTCTATTTCTGAAGCGATATTTGCATAGTTGACAGTCTGTCCCGTTCTTGCGGCAACAGAAGTCATAAACTTAACAAAAGTAAGCCTGTTCTTGGCTTTGAGAAGATGATTTACATCACGTTCAAGATATGTTTTTACATATGACTGGTAAAAATCGACCCACTCTTTCTCCGGGTTTGCATATAATTCCGGGTACGATCCGCGATGTATGATCTCCCAAATATCACCTTTATATTTCTTAAGCTTTGCTTCTCTTGAAGACAGATAATCGTCACTGGGAATAAAGTGTTTATTGTAATCAACATTATAGATTTCACGCAGTGACAATCCCTCCATCTCCATTAAGGAGATTCGTCCTGCCAGAGACTCACTTATGCTTTCTATCAGCTGCAATTTCTGGGAACCGGTCAGGAAATAATTGCCATAAGCATCAGTATTATCAAGTTCGATCTTAAGCTTATTGAAGATCGATTCACACTTTTGGACTTCATCGATCATAAGCGGAGCAGGATTATTAAGCATGAACAATCCGACATCGTCATTTGCTTGAGACAATAACAGATCGTCATCAAAAGTTACTTGCCTTACATTACTGAACAAATATCGAAACAACGTGGATTTACCAACCTGCCTTGGTCCGGTCAATGCTATCGCCTTGCTGTTTTTTGCTCTTCTTTCTATAACCGGTTCTATATGACGCTTGATAGAGTACATAGCTCGCCCCTCCGACTAATCCAAAGTACAACTTAAGATTAGTCAGCCAAGAGCATTGTGTCAATATTAAACACATAACTGTTTTCACACAACAAATAATCGATACCGCTTGGAAACCGTAAATCTTCAACCACTCTCAGAGCATGAAAAAAGGGCTTCGGAAAATCCCGAAAGCCCTGTCTTCATTGGTGATCGTGAGCGGATTCGAACCGCCGGCCTTCCGCTTAGGAGCTTGTGCCCGACCTCTAAAACATAGAAAGGACGGGCTTTTCCGGATGGCACCATACTGGCTTAAACCGAACTTAAGCCACTGTTTTTGATAATACCGGAAGCTCTCTCCCCTTTCGTTTTTCTGATTAGGATTATATCCAATGTCAAAACGAAATAAACAATGGTTTTTATTGTTATTCAGTAATTTATATTATTTTGCAAACAAATCAGGTCCACAGATCGTCTTGATCATCAAAGTTTTTTGCCACATTGTTACGGAATAATAGAATGAGTTTTTATCTATTATTCTTATGTGGGGCATGGAACCGTTAACAAGGAGATTCAAATGAAAGACACTACTGCTAAAAGGATCCTTTCAACAGTGCTGAGCGTTTCGCTGACTGTAAGTGCGGCAGGATGCAATCACGCATCTGCAGAGACAACGCAGGCTGATTCACAGACGACAACGACGGCTGCCACGACAGAGTCATCTGCCACGGAGGAGACTTCCTCAGAGGCAACCACAGAGGCACCTTCCACAACAGAGTCTGCCGTCTTGACGGCAGCTAATGGCGGCCGTTATTACCAGCCCGGCGATTTCATTACGTTTGGAAAGTATGAGCAGGACAATAAAAAGTCTAACGGCAAAGAGGATATCGAATGGATCATTCTTGACCGGCAAGGCGATAAATTTCTGCTGATAAG
>JAIKZM010000123.1 GCA_024682215.1 Saccharofermentans sp.
TGGTTACGGAATACATCCGTGAACCTGATCTGAAGATATTTGCCAGGACGCGCGCACCTCTGGCGCCCATACGCGCACTGACTCTGCCGCCTGACCTCACTAGACCTTTGCCGATTCCGGACTTAATAACCTGCCTTCCCGCTGTCCTTGTATAGACAGGTATATTCCTTACATTAGGTCTGTCGAGGTTTTCCTTCATTGACTATCCGACGAAGTAATCTTTGTTGACCGCTGTCTGAACGTTTGAAATGAATTCGTTTTTTTCCTGCTCGTTGGGGAAGCTTAAGATAAGCTCACAGATCTTATCGAAAGCGGTGCCGCTTGCCATGGTGCCGCCGATCTTGGTCTTTACCTTATCTTCTGTGGTATAGGAGATCAGGTTCCTGACCCAGCCGTCGGGGTTGTTCATGTAAACGGATACTTCCTGTGCCTCGAGGGGATTTGCCTTGACCAGATCGTAGATCTCTTTGTATTCGACATTTGTCAGGCCGATCTTCTTGCCTCTGTATATCTTTCCGTTGAAGATGCCGTACATCTCAAGGGTGCAGTCGGTACCGATGCGGTAGTGCTGCTCCCACTTCTCGTTTTTTTTCTTGTCCGTGGGTTCATAGACGGAGAGCTCGATGAGATACTTGCCGAGATCGGGATCTTTTGCCATTGAAGGAGCATCACCGGTATTGACTGTGTTGATTATGGCAGGCCTGTTGGAGGAAGCCGTTTCTTTTTTACATGAGACCATCAGGCATGCCGCCATGACGGCTGCCATTATTAAGGATGCTGCCTTGAGGACTTTGATCATAATATGCCTCCGCAAAAGTGTCGTATGCACATATTGTTACATATTTTTAACTGAATCCAAAAGGAATATGCGAAGAGCATCACGGATGATATCCGGCTTGTGTGGCTTTTTGGGCCGAAATATAATATTATATTTATATAGCATATAAGTTCATTGGTGTAACGAGGGATTATAATGAAAAGGATCGTAACGGTAAGAAATTGCAAAAAGCGGGCGTTTACGCTCGTGGAGCTTATCGTGGTCCTTGTCGTTCTCGCTGTCCTGGCCGCAATACTCGTCCCGGCCCTGACCGGTTATATCAAGAGGACTAAAAGAGAAAAGTACTACGATCAGGCGTATTATGCCAGGATCGCTGCCCAATCGGTAATGACCGAACTCTACGGAAAAGGCGAGGTGCTTGTCCACATGACCAACAGTAAGGATACTGACTGGTCTAAAGACAAACACGGCGATGAAGTCTTGTCTTATATCGGACTGCAACGCGGACAGACGGAACCCTATATACTGATATTCGGAGTCGGAAGTTATGACAAATACAAGGATGATCCCGAAAGATCGGCTCTTCCGTACGAAGTATTGTTTATCGCATATGTCGCAAATAAGAATGCACCTGCAGTCTACTATGTCGACGGAGAATGGACATTTAAGTATCCATGGGATGACAAGTCTATAACCGGCGGGTCCGGCAAGCCGAATCTTATCGGTAACGGGCCTAATAAGGGTACAGAAATAACGCTCTGCGTTGTAAGTAACCGTACCGGATCATCTATCAACGGTGCCGGATTCTGGACCGGAGCTAACGGATTACAGAAACACAGCGAACCGTATTTTAACGGATAATACCGGTCCTGCAGTTCAGATTCAGAATAGTACCCCCTTCATGCAGATCCGCTGCTTGTTGTTGTCATAGTCATAACTGTGATGAGCGCCGCCCGCGCACCAGTCGGTGTATTCGCATCCTTTGCAGTCTTCACAGCTGTCAGACAGAGGCTTTCTGAAGACCTCAAATCTGTTCTTCCATACGTCGCTGAAACTGTCTTTGTAAATGTTGCCCTGTACGAGTTCGGGCCTGGGTTCTATGTCGAGACATGCCGTGATGTCGCCGTTGGACCTGACGCTCGCGGTATGTATGCCTGCTCCGCAGAGGAAGAACCAGTCCCTGACGTCGCGCTCGAGATCTAGACCGAGGAAGTGGCTGCAGCCGTATCCTACGGGGATTCCCGCTTCGCGCTTTTCCTTGATGAAACTGAAAAGACGTCTCTGGTCGTCAGGAGTCAGGAGCATGTCGGGATAATCCAAAGCCCTTCCCATGGGCTCTATCCCGATGACTCTCCATGAATCGATGTCGATGCCGTCCATGACATCGTAAAGTGCATCGAGCTCACCTATGTTCTTATGGTTGATGACCGTGGTGACGGAGATGTGCTCGAAAGCATCTCTGTCTATGAGGTTTTGTATTCCCCTCATCGCCATCTGATAGCCGCCTTTAAGGCCTCTTTGTCTGTCGTGGGTCTCTTCAAGACCGTCGATGCTGATGGAGATCGTGCCCATGCCTGTCTCTTCAAGCATCTTTGCGGTGTCTTCGGTTATGAGAGTGCCGTTGGAGGTCATTCCCCAGTGGAAGCCCTGTTCATGGGCATAGCTCAGCAGTTCGCGGAAACCGGGGTAGAGAAGAGGCTCGCCGCCCGTTATGCAGAGCTGCATCTTTGAGATATCAAGGTTTGTCTTAACATCGTCCAGTACTTTCTTAAACTCTTCAACGGACGGGCCGTGACCGAGACCCGGTTCGCACCGGCTGCCGCAGTGGAAGCAGTTTGAATTGCAGCTTTGAGTCAGCTCGAAAAACAGATAAGTCAGTCTGGGTTCTAAATAAAGAC
>JAIKZM010000133.1 GCA_024682215.1 Saccharofermentans sp.
ATATACGCTCTCATAACCTGACTCATAGAACGGCTGTTCGGATGTGGTAATGGAAGGGAAGCCCTGATATGCTTCTTCGACTCCGTCATATCCCGTGATCAGGATATCGCCGGGTATCTCGATCCCCCTGGCTCTGCAGGCGGCTACCAGTCCCATTGCAGAATAATCGTTAGCGCATATGATCGCTTCCGGATATTTCCGTCCGCGCTTATTGCTCTGCTCGATGAAATAATCAAGTGCCGCTTCACCGCAGTCTCTCCACAACGTTCCGTAATAGACCTTCTCAGGATCATATTCGATCCCGTTCTTTATCAGCGTCTTCTTGTATGCTTCTATCCTCTCGTTGGTGAAATACTTGCCCCTGATGCCCGCCAGATGGTAGATGTCTCTGCAGCCGTGAACATTGATAACATGATCGACTATGTCGCTGAAAGAAGCGACTTCATCATTAAGGATGTTTATGAGCCCGTCTTCCTTGCTTCCGACATTTATGACCGGAAGATCCGTAGTCTTAAGTCTGTTCATAAGACAGTTGTACGCATGTCCGTTCATCGACTGATCGACCTTTATGATGCCGTCGAAATCATTGAGATCCGGCAGTTCTATGGCAACCACGTCACCTTCATCATAAAGATGGAACTTATCGTAAGTCTTGCTGCTGTATGAATCACTGAAGCTTGTAAAGCAGATTACCTTGTCGCCTGTTTCTTCGGCAGCCTTGATAACACCATTGAGCATGGTGCGGACCATGGGTTCATATACACTTGATGAAAAAACTGCGATCTTTCTGCGGTTCCCCATATGTTTTTGCCTGTCAGGATCAATCTAGGTTTATACTGATTATATTATACAGCGGGGATTTTATGACTTTGTAAACATTCTTTTTCGGTTTGGTGATATTAACAGGCAAAAAGGCACTGTTCAGCGCCAAAATATAAACTCAGGCTAAATATGATAAAATAAGAAAAATTTTAAAGTAGGGAAAATCAGATGATACCATTTAACAAAGCATCCATTACCGATCTGGAAGTCAAATACGTAACTGACGCGCTCTTAAACGGCAAAAGCTCCGGCGACGGCAAATATACGTCTAAAGTCTATGAACAGTTCAGGGACCGTTTCGGTATCGAACACATGCTGCTGACAACGTCAGGCACTACCGCGCTCGAAATGGCCTCGATCCTCGCCGACATAAAACCCGGCGATGACGTCATCGTGCCGTCGTTTACTTTCTCGTCAACAGCCAATTCATTCATGCTCAGAGGCGCACACCCTGTCTTCTGCGATATCAGGAAAGATACAATGAACATTGATGAGACCCTTATCGAAGGTCTCATCACGCCAAAGACAAAAGCGATCTACACAGTCGATTATGCAGGCATCCCCTGTGATATGGATGCAGTCAACGAAATAGCTAAAAAGCACGGTCTCATTGTCATTGAAGACGCTGCCCAGGCTGTCGGTTCAAAATACAAGGGCAGATATGCCGGAACACTTTCAGAGTTCGGATGCTACAGTTTTCATGAGACGAAGAACTACGTTATGGGCGAAGGCGGAGCCATCGTCATAAATGAGCCTTCTTATATGGACAGAGCAGAGATCATAAGAGAAAAAGGCACCAACCGCCGTCAGGTGTTAAACGGCCTTGTCGACAAGTACACCTGGCATGACATTGGTTCATCCTTCCTCCCTTCTGATGTGCTTGCTGCCATCATGTACGCACAGATGGAAAGATACGACGAGATCATGGAGAAAAGGATGTTCGTCTGGAACTCATATGCAGAAGAGCTCAAGGACCTCGAAAAGGCCGGAAAGCTCATTCTCCCGGTTCTGCCGGATTATGTTGAGCACAATGCCCATATGTTCAATATCATCCTGCCCACGGCAAAGATCCGTTCCGATCTCGTTTACAGGCTGAAAGAGAAAGACATATATGCATATATCTGCTATGTCCCTCTCCATTCTTCCCCTGTAGGCTTAAAGCTCGGTTATAAGCCAGAGGCTTGTCCGGTTACGGAAGACTACGGTGAGCGCGTCCTGCGTCTGCCTCTCTATGCCGACATGACAAAGGACGATGTGGCAAAGGTCATCGAATTGATACACGATATTCTAAACGCCAACTGATATTAAGGAAAACAGAACATGGTAAGACTTGGAATCGCAGGATGCGCAGAAATAGCCTTTCGCAGGTTTATGCCTGCAGCCTCTCAGGTTGACGGACTGACGGTCATTGCCGTTGCCGAGGAATACTCGCCTGATAAGCTTCAGCTTTTCGAAAAAGAGTTCGGCATCGAAGGACTTAAAAACTTTGATGAACTGATCTCACGTTCAGACATCGATGCAGTCTACATCCCCCAGCCTCCCGCTCTCCACTACAAGTGGGCTAAAAAGGCTCTGGAATCAGGAAAGCATGTTCTGATAGAAAAGCCGTCTACTACTTACTATGGCGATTCTCTTGATCTTGTCAGGACCGCTGAAGCCAACGGGCTCGCACTCCACGAAAACTACATGTTTACCTATCACTCGCAGGTCAGCGCCATAAAGAAGTTGCTCGATGAAAAAGTTGTAGGTGACATCCGCCAGATCAGCGCACAGTTCGGATTTCCGATGCGTGCACAGAACGATTTCCGCTATAACAGGGCACTTGGAGGCGGCGCTCTTCTCGATGCCGGCGGATACACTCTTAAGCTTGCGACATTACTGCTCGGAAGCACCATCAAAGTTGATTCCGCTCATCTGAACGGAATTGACGGATTTGAAGTTGACATGTACGGAAATGTTGCCGTTTCAAACGATGATGGCACCGTATGCTTTCTCGGATTCGGAATGGACTGCGGATACAGATGTTCACTCGAGGTTTGGGGCAGCAAAGGCCGGTTATATACCAACCGCATCTTCACAGCTCCCGACACCGTTGAACCCGTCATTTATATCGAGACGGCTGACGGAACGGCTGAGAAAAAGCTCGAAAAGGATTCGCACTTTAAGCATTCGATCGAGGAATTCTTAAAAGAGATCTCAGACCCTTCAAAAAGAAAAGGCATGTACGATCAGATACTGCTCCAGTCAAGGCTCGTGGATGACGTCCGCACCATTTCTGACAAAGCGAGGTAAAGATGAGCAAGGTATATGAACTGATAAAGTCCTGGAGCTGCAGAGAAGGCAATGTAAATTCCACACAGGAAATACTGGACTGGGTCGACAGAAGGAACAAGACACTGACAGTCAGCATCGAAAAGATCCCTTTTCCCAAGGACGGCTTCTGGTATCTCGACGAGACAGACGGTTATATCCGCAACAGAAAGAATACATTCTTCCAGCTGGCCGGACTGCGCCAATACGCGGACGGACAGATAGTATGTGAACAGCCTGTAATCCTTCAGAACGAGATCGGTTATCTGGGCATCATATGCAAGATGATAGACGGAACTTTGAATTTCCTGATGCAGGCAAAGATCGAACCGGGCAACGTTAACGCCATTCAGATCTCACCTACCATCCAAGCTACCAAGAGCAATTTCACACAGGCTCACGGAGGAAAGGCGCCCGCTTATCTGGAGTTCTTTTCGCACGCATCAGATTACGACATCATCGTCGATCAGATCCAGTCAGAGCAGTCCTCACGCTTTTTCAAGAAGAGAAACAGGAATATCCTTATCGACGTCGGAGACAGCGACGTGGAGGTCTTAGACAGCCATAAATGGATGACCCTGGGCCAGATAAAGGAGCTGATGAAATATCCCAATCTCGTAAACATGGATACGAGAACAGTCCTTTCATGCATTCCTTTTTCGATCATGAAAACCGATGACGGAGAGATCGAAAAGATACGTGAACTCTTCAATGACAAAGCGCTCTTCAATTCGATCTTTGAAAAGACTGACAATGCGCTTCCTAAGATCTTCAACTCGGTCAACAACTATAAGATGTATACGGATCTGAAGACAGAACTTGTGCCGCTGACAGACCTTAAGAGCTGGACGATAACGGACAGCGAGATCATCTGCAAGCACGACTATGACTTCAAGATCATCTACTGCAACATTGAGATAGAAGGACGCGAGGTCAGGAAGTGGGATCAGCCTCTTGTCGAAGCGATCGGCAAAGCCGTATTCGGACTCTTCACATGCGTTGATGACAAATGCCGTTATTTCCTTGTTAAATGCAAACCTGAAGTCGGATGCTTTGACGGCATAGAGCTCGGTCCCGTCGTTCAGATGGAGCCCTCCAACCCGAAAAACAACCTGGACTGTGTTGAATCAGTCTTTATGAAAAAACTCGAAAAAGGTGAAGGCGTGATAAAGGATGTCATGCTGTCTGAAGAAGGCGGAAGGTTCTATCACGAGCAGAACAGGAACGCCATCATAGAGATCTCCAAAAACGAGATCAGAGAACTTCCTGCAGGATACTTCTGGGTGCGCTATTCCACGCTTAACAGCATGGTCCAGTTCAACAACTTTCTGAATATCCAGCTGCGCAATCTGACTTCGCTTCTGGATATCTGAAGATCACATTTCATTCTGACTGACCCTGTAGAGCTGTCTCTTCTCATTATCTGACGGCTTAAAGCCTTTCGTAACCAGTTTATGGTCTTTTCCGAAACACTTTTTATACAGGTCTCTCCAGTAAACATCGAACAGAGCGTTTACGCTGTTTCTGGCCTGCACTGAGAATTTCATGTAATTTCCGTCGGCATCAATTATATAGACCAAATAAGAATACTTCAGATCGTGATACTTGTTGCCGTCACTCGGTCCCACATTCTTCGGAAGTTCCTGAAGGCTCTTCAGAGCTTCTTCATTCAGTTTCACGCATTTTTCCGCATCGCGGTAATTATATGTATCCACATTTAAGTAGACCTTATTGCGCCTGAGATCAAAGTACATGTTTTCCGTTTTCGCATCACTGCTTTTCGGAACCGGGAATTCGAATTCGAAATATACCCATCTTGCATCTTTGATGAACTCTTCCGGAGTACGGGCTTTCTCAAGGTCATTCAAATTACTGAATATCATATATCCGAGTTTGTCATAGTTGCCGTATTCTATGATCTCTTCAAGTATCTTCCCGTGTTCTCTTTCAGCAAGTTCATTTTTATGAATACGGTTTTTCAGGATGTAGTCTTCAATGATCTCATCATCGATCTTACTGTCATTAAGAGAATAGTAATCCCTGAATTCCTTAACGCTTACAAAAACCGATCCGTCATAGACACCCCTGAACGCAGCAATGTCTTCGTCGGGAACATCCGGGATCCATTCGTATCCTTCGATTACGGCGAGAAATTTATGCGATTCATCGACAAACGCACGGAAGTTATACGACATGAGCATTCCTTCAGGCCCGCTGTAACTCTCGTCTCTGATGATCACCGTGCCGTTACTGTCCTTCTCGAAAGTGAGATGGTCTACGCCTGCTCTGAAACGGTACTCAAACCATTCCTGAGCCTTCTCATAACGGACAACAGAACAAAGCTTGCCTCTGTAACTGATCTCGCAGCAGTGATGTTCTTCTTTGACACGGAAAGCACCTCTGCTGTCTTTTCTCAGTTCCGCAAATCTTTGAAGTTCAGCAAAAGTAGAAGGAACCGGCTCAATTCCCAATTGCATTTTAAGCTCAGACATGTAATCCGGAGTAGGTGGCGCAGTTGTCGGGATTGGTCCCTCCGTAGGAGTTTCAACAGGAGTGAAATAAGGAACCTTTCTGCATGCACAGAACGTAACAAGGACCGTTCCTGCAAGTATCCAACTCAGGAATTTCTTTGCTTTAATCATACGCGATATCCTCCGGAGTCCCGTTCTTGAATTCCGACTTATCGATCTCACCGGTGCGTGCATTTACCCTTACGCTGCTGTAGCGGTTGATATTGAAATCATAGTACAGATAGTCGCTGCTGTCATTGTATTTCAGCAGATATGTCCCGTAGATCTTGTTTCCCTGATCCATATACATGGAGTGTTTGTTCTTGCAGGCAAGTTCAGCAGCTTTAGGGAATGTTTTCTTCGGATCGACCGCAGAAGACCTTCTGGGTGTATGCTTCCGCCACACGCTATACATTCTGGTGAAGTGCTTAACCTTACTTACATACTGAGCATAATAACCCTTGTCTTCAACAATTATCCCGTTAACATATCCCCTGCCGTAAAGCTGTATGTCCGTCACCTTACCGTTTCTTCCGTCGGCAATATAATTGTAGACGTAGATGTCTTGCGTTTCCTCGGAATCCTTGTCTTCAAAGCATTTTCTCATTGTCTCATTCTGTCCGTTGTGCTTTTCTTCTTTGAAAAACTTGTCTTCAAGATAATAGATATGTTCCCCGAATTTCTTAAATACCAAGGGCTTTATCTCGAAATCACATTCGTATTCCCCGCTGCTCATAAAAGCAGGCTCTTCACCGGCCGAACGCAGATTATTAAGACTGATGTTCTGATGTGATCTCTTCTTTTCACGCTCCGGCCTCCTTGGCTTTATCTCTTTTATATAACAACAGATATGAACCAAGAAATGTTGCAACAGATGCCAAAACAAATATGATCTCAATTGCAATGGACGGGATCTCGACCGCTTGAACGATCTGCAGCGCTGCAACACCGTCGATAACCGTATGTATGACGATCGCGAGCGGATAGAGACAGAACTTCTTTTTATCCCTGCAGGCATAGAAAACGAGTATCGAAGCTCCGATATGGAATAACACGGCAAAGACGCGCTCGATCAGAAGAGTACAAAGAGAAGTCAGATCAAAGCCTGTGATCGTCTTCAACTGACCGGTC
>JAIKZM010000209.1 GCA_024682215.1 Saccharofermentans sp.
CCAAATGATTATCAGTTCAGATCTCGAGAAGTGCAGAAGCAAGTTCCAGGATCTCATCGGTAAAAGGATCGTCTGCAAGACAAATGGCGGACGCAAAAGGATAATCACCTACATCGGCACTGTTGAGCACTGCTATCCCAATGTTTTCACACTTCTGTGCGAGAACGAGGCAGGCAAACAGTCTGTAGTTTCTTTCAGCTACATCGATGTTCTCACAAGAACAGTCCGCGTAGGTATCATGCCCGAGAAGGCAGCGGAAGTCGCTGTTTGATCCACTTGCCGGAAATCGCTGTTGCATCTTTTGAGTACCGCAGGAACAAAGCCTGCGGCACTTTTATTTTTGAGAGCGTATAATAAATAAAGAGTTATTTTTGAAAGGTACTGAACGGAGAGCCGGAATATGCCGACGGATTCGTATGAGATAACAGCAAATGCAAAGATAAACCTCTTTTTGAGGGTTAATGGAACATTACCTAACGGATATCACAGACTTTATACAGTAATGCAGGAGATAGACTGCGCGGACAAGCTTACGATTACGATCGATTCTTCGCGCCGCGGATTCAAGATCAACTGTTTCGGCAGGAGCGACATCGATCCCGAAAAGAATCTCTGCAAGAAGGCCTGTGACCGTTTTTTCTCGAATTACAAGAAACTTAAGGATGAGAACTTCGTTGCTCCCTATACGGAGATAGACCTTATAAAGAATATTCCCTCCGAGTCCGGAATGGGCGGAGGAAGCTCTGATGCGGCAGCGGTTCTCGTCGTGCTCCAGGAACATTTCGGACAGCCGTTTTCGGAGGAGGATCTTCTCAGGATCGCGGTTAATGTCGGTGCCGACGTACCGTTCTTCCTTTATGGCGGAACATGTCTGTGCGAGCGTGTCGGAGAAGTCATCAGACCGATCGAAAGTCTTTCCGGTCTTGGTGTTCTGATAGGAAAGCCCAAAGCAGGAGTTTCGACTCCCGAGTGTTTTGCTCTCATGGACCGTGAAGAGAATAAGCCATTCGACGAAAAGGCGTATACCGATTATATTGAAAGCCTGAACGTGCTTTACAGGAACAGCGCAGACATGCTCGAAAAGCTTCTGGCGAAGTCAGAACTTCTTGTTAACGATCTTGAAGCTCCGGCTGTGAAAATGGTTCCTGAGATCGAGACCATTAAGAGGGCATTCACCAACGCCGGTGCTGAATACTGCTGCATGACCGGTTCCGGAAGTGCCGTGTTTGCATTGTTTGAAAGCCGCGGAGAGGCTGCTGCAGCATTGGAACAGGTTAAGGATGTTCCGGCGCTTTCAGACTGCAGCCTGTATCTGTCGGAAACTGTCTGATCTAAATGATCTTGGCGAAAAGTCCTCTCGGATAACCTCTCGAGTTTTCCACATCGATAAGCTTAAACCCGTGCGCGTTATAGAACGCCGTCATTTTTTTGTTCACGGTAGAGCAGTGAAGGAGCATGACTTCGCATCCGCACTGCTTTGAATATTCTTCGCTTGCAGTGATCAGGCTCAAGCCGAGGCCGACACGCCTCTTGCCCTGGATAACGGCGAAACGGGAGACGTATGCAGCCTGTGAGAATTCGCTTAGGAACTGTTCCGTTTTAGCTGAAAAACTGTATCTGACAGGCACGTTCGTAATGCCTGTAGTGATAGTGCCCACAGCTTTGCTGCCGTCAAAGACTCCTATGCAGTTATTGTTTCTGATGCGTTCTTCAACAGACTCCAGCGATTCAGTCATCGCTTCGAGCATTGCTGCCGATATCTCTGATTCGGCACAGTATGTGAGCATAGCAGTCCGGAGCAGCTGCCGGATAGCAGCCGCATCCCTGCTTGTTGCGGTCCTTGTGACAAGATCGCCGTCCATATTACTCCGATATCGACCTTTTTCTCAGCTGTTGAGATAGCAGTTTACAAGGATCGCTTTGTGAGCGTGAAGCCTGTTTTCCGCTTCATCGAAAACAACGCTCTGAGGTCCGTCGATGACATCCTCAGTTACTTCGTAACCCCTGTAAGCGGGCAGGCAGTGGAGGAAGATGGCATCCTTGTGAGCAACGCCCATGAGCTTGGAGTTAACCTGATAATCCTTGAAGATCTCAACTCTCTGGGCCTTTTCCGCTTCCTGACCCATTGATGTCCATGTGTCCGTGTATATGACGTCTGCATCAGCGGCAGCTTCGAAAGGATCAGTTGTCATGAGGATCTTCGATCCGGTGATCTTTGCATCTTCTTCGGCCTGTTTGACGTATTTCTCAGGGCAGGTGTAGTCAGCGGGTGAACCGATCGCAACATCCATTCCTGCCTTTGCGCATGCCTGAAGGAGAGAGTTGGCGACATTGTTTCCGTCACCAACGTAGCAGAGCTTCAGGCCCTTGAGGCCGCCCTTGTGTTCCTTGATGGTGAGAAGGTCTGCGAGCATCTGTGTGGGATGCTGGTCATCGGTGAGTCCGTTGATGACCGGGACAGATCCGTATTTAGCGAGATCCACAACATCCTGGTGCTTGAAAGTCCTGATCATGATACCGTCGATCATGCCGGAAAGAACATGTGCGGTATCGTAAATGGTCTCACCCCTGCCGATCTGAATGTCGTTGTTTGAGAGGAACAGAGCCATGCCGCCGAGCTGGTACATGCCGACTTCAAAAGAGACCCTTGTTCTTGTAGAAGACTTTGTAAAGATCATTCCGAGCGTCTTGCCGTCAAGATAATGATGCTTGATGCCTTTCTTGGTCTTGTCCTTCATGTCGGCTGCGATGTTAAGGAGATAATCGAGCTCCTCGATGCCTACGTCTTCGTGAAAATCTATGTAATGCTTCATTGTTCCATACTCCTTAATGTTTCATTAAAGTTCGTCATCGTCTTCGGGCGCGGGGAGTGCAGCGGGTTTGGCTTCTTCCGGCTTTGTTTCCTGAACGGCTTTGGCTGCCGGGGCTTCTTTGCGTCCGATGTTCTTGAAAGCGCTGATTATCGGATTCGGTTTAACTCCCATCCTTGTTGCAAGGAGCGAATCGAGTGCCTTGACGAAAGATACCGCCTGAGACTTTGTCAGGATGAGCGGGGGCGCGATCCTGATCACGGATCTGCCGATCGCGCTTACCAGGAATCCTGCTCTGAAAAGCTCTTCCCTCAGGCCGGATGCGATTACCGTATCGTCAAATTCGATACCGATCAGGAGGCCCTGTCCTCTTACGTCTTTGACGCAGCTGTACTTGGCCTTGAGCTTGTTCAGCCTCTCGAAAAGAACGCCGCTTACGAGATTAACATTATCGAGCAGATTTGCTTCTCCGAAATATTCCATTACAGCGATGCCTGCCGCACATGCCAGCGGGTTGCCGCCGAAAGTCGAGCCGTGATCACCGGGCTTGAAACCCTTTGCGACCTCATCGGTACAGAGCATTGCTCCGATCGGAACACCGCCGCCGAGGCCTTTTGCGAGAGTCATGATATCAGGTGTTACGCCGTAGTTCTGATAGCAGAACATCTTACCGGTCCTGCCGATACCTGTCTGAACCTCATCGAAGATGAGAAGGATGCCCTTTTCGTTGCAGATGTTTCTGACTGCCTTGATGTATTCAGCGTCAGCAGGATGAACACCGCTCTCGCCCTGTATGAGTTCGAGCATGATGGCTGCAGTCTTGGGACCTATGGCTGCCTTGACCGCATCGATATCGTTGTAGGGAACATACTTGAATCCGGGAACGACAGGTGCGAAAGGCTTGGAGAACTTTTCCTGGCCTGTTGCGGTCATCGTGCCGTATGTCCTTCCGTGGAAGCTCATCTCGGCTGTGATTATTTCATATCTGTCCTGATTCTGATGGCTGAAATAACCGCGTGCGATCTTGATCGCAGCTTCATTTGCCTCGGCTCCGGAATTGCAGAAGAAAGCCTTGTCTGCGAAACTTGCCCTGCAGAGTCTGTATGCAAGCTCGCTCCTCTGAGGAATGTAGTAATAATTGCTGCAGTGGATGAGATTCCTTGCCTGCTTGGAGATCGCGCCGACGAGCTTGGGATTGCCGTGGCCCAGAGAATTGACGGCGATGCCGCCTATCATGTCCAGATATTTGTTTCCGTCAGTGTCATACAGATAGCTGCCCCTGCCTTTTTCGAAAGCAACAGGGAGGGGTGCGAAGACCTGCAGACAATAGTTCTTATCAAAATCGCTTATAAGATGGAGATCATTTTCTATACTCATAATTCTTGTCCTTCTCCTTTATGATCATGGTGCCGATGCCGTTCTTTGTGAATGTTTCAAGGATAATGGAATGCGGTATCCTTCCGTCTATTATGTGTGCGCGGCCGACGCCTCGGAGGACCGTACCCAGGCATCCTTCGATCTTGGGTATCATGCCTCCGCTGATGATCCCGCGGCTTATGCAGTCCTTAACGTCCTGCTCATCCAATACGGGGATTATATGATCTTTGCCTTCGCTGGTCTTTTCGAGTACTCCGCCGACATCCGTGAGCATGATGAGCTTTGAAGCGCCGAGTGCTACGGCGACTTCTGCTGCTACAGTGTCAGCATTTATGTTGTAGCTCTCGCCATCCTTGCCGACGCCGATAGGAGCAATGACAGGAATATACTCGTCGTTTGCGAGCATTGAGATTACTTTTGTGTTGATGTTGGTGATCTTTCCGACATATCCGATATCGATCGGATTGCCCTCGGAATCCTCTGTCAGTTTTTCAGCTTCGATGAGATTGCCGTCGATGCCGCTGATACCGACTGCCTTTGCGCCTTTGCCGCAGAGGACTGAAACGATCTCCTTGTTGGTCTTGCCGATGAGTACCATCTGGGCGAGACCCATGGTCTCCTCGTCCGTATAACGCAGACCATTAACGAAATGGGATTCTTTCCCGACTTTGTTGAGCATGGTGTTGATGTCGGGACCGCCGCCGTGAACGACTACCGGATTGATGCCGATCAGTTTGAGCAGCGTGATGTCATCCATGACAGACTGCTTGAGATCATCGTTGACCATTGCGTTTCCGCCGTACTTGATGACGAAAGTCTGGCCGCGCATCTTCTTGATGTAAGGAAGTGCCTCGATGAGCAGTGAAGCCCTGTCGACGTTATTCTGCATATCACCCGTGATGATGGGACTGTCTTTCTGACCGGCCATGTTATACCCCCCTGATTATCGTCTTGAGTCCTGTTGTCTCATCCAGACCGAACATTGCATTGGCAGCCTGGATTGCCTGAAGTGCAGCGCCCTTGCCAAGGTTATCCTGTGCGGAGAAGAGCTTGATCAGCCCGGTCTCGGGATCAAATACACCGTTTACGTCGATGTAGTTGGAATAGGAGACAGCCTTGACGTCCGGAAGAACGCCCTGGGGAAGGACTCTTACGAATGTTTCTTTTTTATAAAATTCATTATAGATATCATTGAGCTTCGCGGATGTTACATCTTTGAGGCTGTTTGAAGGTTTGCAGTATATGGTTGCGAGCATGCCGCGCTTGAAGGGGGCGAGGTGGGGTGTAAAAGTAACCTTTATGTCGCCCGGATTCTTGCCAGCAAGGAAAGAACACTGCTCGGCGATCTCTGTCGTGTGCCTGTGTCCGACAGCGCCGTAAGGTTTGAAGCCTTCATCGAGCTCACAGAATGCATAAGCGAGATCGGCTTTTCTGCCTGCGCCGCTGACACCGGATACTGCGTCGATGATTATGGAATCTTCATCGATGAAATGATTCTTGAGGAAAGGCGCAAGAGCAATGAGAGAACATGTGGGATAGCATCCCGGATTAGCAGTAAGCTTAGCGTTCTTAAGATGATCCCTGTAGAATTCGGGAAGTCCGTATACGGCATCGGCTAATAACTCCGGGTGCGGGTGCTCGAGCTTGTAGGATTTCTCGTATGTGGCAAGGTCCTTATACCTGAAGTCACCGCTGTGGTCTATTACCTTGCAGCCTGCAGCGAGAAGCACAGGAACGGTCTGGGAAGATACTCCGTGGGGAAGGGCGGTGATGACGAGATCACTGTCCTTTGCGACTTCCTCGGGAGAAAGGTCTTCGATCATCAGATCGCAGACGCTCCTGAACTCGGGATATACATCGGAAAAAAGCTTTCCTGCAAAACTCCTGCCTATCAGATGCTTTAACTCGAAAACCGGATGAGACGAGAAGCCTCTTACGAGCTCAGCGCCTACGTAGCCTGTGGAACCTATAATACTTACATTTATCTTCTTTGATGAATCCATAATGTATACCCATCCTAATCTGAATAGTTTATGCAATATAATGCATAAAAATACAAAAGTCAATACTTTTAGCCGCATTTTATAATATGATAGTTATATAGAAGAAAAATCATAATTTGTATATCCGTAATATTAATGTAAAGGTATTTCTGACGATCAGCGTTCCGTCTGTGACAATTAGCACAAAGCCCCGAAGTGCTTTATAAAGGCATATTTCCGCAAATTGTGAACTAAATTTGGATAATGCTCACAAAACTGTCAACTAGTTTTGAACAAATTAACAATCAACTCAAAAAATAAAGCCAAAAGAGCCAATTTTTTTTTGGAGAAAGTGTCATATAGTAATGAAAAACAGGCTTTGTTACTATTCTCATTAAGATAAGACCCGCCCAAGCGGGCATTTTGGAGGTATGAGTTATGGCAAGTTTATCTTTCCAGCATGTTTACAAGAAATATGACGGCGGCGTCGTCGCAGTTTCTGATTTCAACCTTGACGTAGCCGATAAGGAATTCGTCATCCTCGTTGGCCCTT
>JAIKZM010000184.1 GCA_024682215.1 Saccharofermentans sp.
ACACTGACGAGGGGATGTCAGTGTCTTAAGGAGGGTGTTATGAAGTAAGGAACAATTACTTTGAACAACTGTATGATACCACGCAGGCAGTTTACTTTAAGTTCCAAAAAAGGCAAAATAGTGGCAAACCTAAATTCAAATTGAGGCATGCGATGAAACTTGAAGGAAGGCTGTTTATAGCCAACAGAATGACAGAGATAAAAGAAGTTGAAACAGCTGACAAAGAAGGCGAGCCGTACTCCGTCAGGCTTGAGAGGGCTCTTGTCGAGCTATGCCGCCAGATGGACATTCCGGTGCCGATGTGGATGAAAAAGAACACCCATGAGTTTGCTGCTTTCCGCCAGACCATATTTTTCAAGGAACAGTACACAGAAAAGGTCAGGTTTGACAGGTTCCAGATAAAACAAACAGATTAATGTTTTGAAGGCGGAAATCGCCCGGTTAAATACCGATCAGCGTAAAATAGAGATCTTATAGAAAAAGCAAGACCGCGGACGGGAATTCACAGCTTCCGATCACGCGGTCTTGTTTATCCAACTACAGATATTTTCAAGTCCGGAGGACTTGATATTACTTGTTCTTGTCGGCTGTAACCCTGAAGATGATCTCGCCGGGATATACCATATCGAGCTGTGCACGTGCAATGCTCTCGATGTAGGTGTTATCCTTGCCCATTTCCTCCTGAGCCCTGATCTGTCTGAGCTTATCAGAGAGCAGAACAGACTGGGAATTCAGAGACTGGTTCTCTGCCTGGAGACGGGCTTTCTGCTTGATTATGTTTGAGTAACGGGTGATGCAGAGGATGGCGACAACGACCAGAGCGATAGCGAGCATCGCTGTGGTGAAAGAAAAGCCGCGTGTCTTCTTGTGTTTAACTTTGCGCACTTTGAAGTCTCCCGTTCAATCGCAGATAATTACCGAACACTGATAGTGTGTCATAACGTATCTTTCAAAACAATGAAAAGGGAGAAAACTTAAACGAGTTGTAATATTGGAATGAACCCGGTCATTCTTCGTCAGCACCCGCGGTATCCTCTATGATTTCATACATTGAGGAAGCCTCTTCGCGGCGCGGTGATTCCGGGAGCGCGAGGACCTTGAAACTCACGGCGCCCCCGCCGAAAAGGACGGTGACGACGTCACCGATCTTGAGTTTGGTCCCTGCTTTGGCGGGGCGTCCGTTAACACTGACGCGGCCTGCCTGACACACGTCATTTGCGACAGTGCGTCTCTTTATTACTCTTGAAAGCTTAAGGAATTTATCTAATCTCATATCAATCCCTATGACCGCCTGCCAGTGTGACCCTGCCGCGGAGCGCATTCATAAGGGTTAGATCATCTGCATATTCAATGTCAGAGCCCATGGGAAGTCCTGAGGCGAGCCTTGTAACGGTTATTCCTGAAGGTTCCAGGATCCTTGAAAGATAGAGGGCAGTGGCATTTCCTTCAGCATTCTGGTTGGTCGCGATAATGACCTCTGTTATCTCGCTGTGTTCGGCAAGACGCTTTAACAGATCTGATATCGTTGTGTCCGAGATGCTCTTGTTCTTCATCGGGTCAAAGACACCGTGAAGAACATGGTAGAGGCCATTGTATTCACGGGCGCGCTCAAAAGTGGAGACGTCTCTCGGAGTCTCCACGACAAGAAGGGTTGTCTTGTCACGCTCTGGATCAGAGCAGATAGGGCACGGATCCCTGTCTGTGAAATTCTGACAGCATGAACATCTCTTCGTAGAGGTCCTGGCCGTGTTGATCGCATCGGTGAGTTCCTTTGCCTCCGCATCATCCATTGAGAGAATGTGAAAAGCAATGTTCTGCGCCGATTTTCCGCCTATACCGGGGAGCTTGGACAGACTTGATATAAGATTTTGGATAGAAGGCGAATATCTTGCCACTTAAATGACCTCTGTCAGAAAGGCAGCTGGAGACCGCCCGTGATAGAGCTGATCTTCTCCTGGTTTGTCTTGTCGATCTGCTCGAGAGCCTGGTTTGCAGCTGCGATGATGAGGTCCTGGAGGCCTTCGATATCATCGGGATCAACTACTTCCTTGGAGATCTCAACGCTTTCAAGAAGATGCTTTCCTGTAACCGTAACCTTAACGAGTTCTCCGCCTGCTGTACCTGTGAAACGCATTTCCTGGATCTCAGCCTGAGCCATCTCGATCTGTCTCTGCATTCTCTGAGCCTGGGCGAGCATGTTGTTCATGTTGCCTCCCATACCCATTCCGCGGAATCCGCCCTTTGCCATATTGATATCCTCCTAAATAAGTATTTATTATTCTCCGAAATGTATGTCGGTGTTGATGCCCTTGCTCTCGGCAAGGTTCTTGAGTTCTTCCATTTTCTTCTCGCTTTCCTTTTCCGCTGCAGTCTGCAGTACCTTCTGGTACTGGCTGTGAGTGCAAAGGTAGAGGTGTGCGGCGCCCATTTCTTCCTTGATGTTGGATGAAACGGTCCTGAATGTCGCAACGCCCTTGAGGTTGCTCATGAGACGCTGATCGGCATTTTCGAAAACAATATAAACGGAGTCGCCGGTCTTCTTGAGTGAAGACTTGTCAAGGATCGAACCGATGTTTGCGTATTCAGCGGAAATGTTCGAAACCATCGATTTCCATTTGACCGCGATGTCTGCGTCGTCAGTTGAGATAGAAGGCTGGCGGACCTGCTGTACATGCTCACGCGGGCGTCCGTCAACGATAAGACCGTTTTGCGAAAGCTGTTCTGCGAGCTGTGATGTGTGAGGAGCCTTTTCGGGTTCCTTTTTCTTCTCGGGTTCTTCAGTCTTCCTGGTGAGATCGTCAAAGAACGAATCTGAAAGTCCTGCGAATATACCCGTGTTTGAAGTGGGACTGGGCTTTGCAGGTGATTCTTCCTTTTTCTCCTCTGTTTTCTCTTCGCCCTTTTCCGAAGTATCGAGGCCCATGAATGAAGTGAATGAGACGGGTGAGATATCTTTCTTTTCAGGTTCCTCTTTGGATTCCTTTTCCTCGGAGGAAGTACTGAACTGCTTGAAAAAAGACAGCTCAAGGGCAGGGGATGAAGGCTTGGATTCTTCCTTCTTTTCATCTGCTTCGCCGCTTTCTTTTTCAGGCTCCGGCTTCTTTTCTTCTTTCTCTTCTTCCTTCGCTTCCTTTTCAAGTACGACGGGTGCGTTTATCGGTGAGGAAGGCTGTGCCCAGGGCGCTTTTATTACGGGCTTCTCAGGTTTCTTTTCAGGTTCTTCTTCCTTCTTCACGGGTTCTGAAGGAACGCTTGTTTCCTTCTTTTCTTCCTTGGGTTCTTCCTTAGGCTGTTCAGCAGGCTTCTCCTTAGTATCGGAAGATGTCTTGATACTGTCGGGCATCTTTATCGGTGTCACCGGGAGATTAGCCTTTCGTCCGCACAATCTCATAAGCATTATCTCAAAGCTCGTAGGAATGTCGGGGGAACGCCTCAGTTCGGGGTATTCCTTGGAAAGATAGCTTATAAAGCCTGCAAGCGTATCCGCACTGACCTTATTGGCAGTCTGGTACATGTCCTTTATCGTTTCCGTCGGGTAGGGCAGATAGATAAGAGGATCGGCATGGACTCTGATTATGAGAAGGTCCCTGAAATAAGCGGCAAGATCAAGCGTGAAGACAGTCTGATTCTTGCCTGAATCACGCAGTGCGCTGCAGAGTTCGACAAGCTCGCCGAAATGTCCGTCGATCAGACAGTTAGCCATCTTAAACAGGAAAGTGCTGTCGACGGTACCTGTGATCTGCTCGACCTGTGAAGTCGTGATCGTCGATTCCTTGTCGGCAGTGACATGTGAGATCTGATCGAGCAGGGAAAGAGCGTCACGGAGAGCTCCGTCTGAACGCGAAGCTATGAGCTTTAACGCATCGTCATCGATCTTTATGCCGACTTTGTCGGAGACTTCCCTTAAGCGCTTTACGATGTCATTGGCCGGAATACGCCTGAATTCATAGCGCTGGCATCTTGAGATTATAGTTGAAGGGATCTTCTCGACTTCCGTGGTCGCGAAAAGGAAGATGACATGAGCCGGAGGTTCCTCAATGGTCTTAAGGAGAGCATTGAACGCGCCCTTGGAGAGCATATGGACCTCATCGATGATATAGACTTTGTATTTTGTTCTCGTAGGAGTGAAATTGACTTCGCGGAGGATGGGCCTGATGTCATCGACACCGTTGTTGGAAGCTGCGTCCATCTCAACGACGTCGAGGATCGAACCGTCAAGTATGCCTTTGCAGGTGGGGCACTCGTTGCAGGGATTGCCGTTTACCGGATGTTCGCAGTTGACGGCTCTCGAAAAGATCTTTGCGATGGTCGTCTTACCTGTGCCGTGCTGTCCGCAGAAAAGGTATGCATGTGCGAGCCTTCCGCTGATGACCGCCTGTCGGAGTGCACCGACGGATGCTTTCTGTCCGGTGACATCATCAAAGGTAAGCGGTCTGAATTGCCTGTAGAGCACCACATGTTCTTCCATAAGCCAAGCCCCTTGCGCGATATTTAACACAAAAAATAGAATTCGTCCCGCCCGAACTGCCGCCGGCAAGGCTTCCCCGCGGCGCACGCTGAAATCCGCTTACTGCTGCTTCCTTCCGGACCTGACAGGGTTCACAGCTCAGTGTCGCACGGGACCCTGACCGGCAACAGACCGGACGGGACGACCAGATGAATTATAACATAAAATAACAGAGAACCCTCAAAACATATGCTGAGTTATCAGGACAACCTGAAATATCAGCTGTAGCAGGCTCTGACAAACTCAGAAGTATATCTGGCGATCTGCTGCATTACTGTATAGGCATTCTCTTCGTATGCTGATTCCACATATACAACGAGACCGATCGGTTCTTCGCAGTCGATGATCGCACAGTCCATATAAGCTCCCATGCTTGTGTTCCTTCCTTGAACGTGAAGGATGGGGGTATCCTGGGCAAACGAACCCTTGAAAGGGGATACCATCTCGTTGTAGTACATGTCGTTGATCATTCTCTGATAAATGTCGGGAGAGTTAATGTATCCGTCATACAGATACTTCAGGTAATTCGTCATGTCGTAGCATGATGTTCTGCTCGGGGATTTGTAGCGTCTGCCCCTGTAGTCCTGATACAGCATCTTGCTGTCATAGCCTACGTATCCGCTGATCTTGTTGATCTCCGGAATGACAGCATCCATTCCTTTCATCGATTCGATTACGAAGTTGAGCGCTATGCTGTCGTTTTTTGTGATTGCATAGTTGAGTGAATTGCGGTGAAAAAACTGTTTGCCGTATCTGTATGTATGGCCGATGTAAGATGCGGAGAAAGCACCCTTGGCACCCTTGGCGTAAGTTGAAACGCCTGCAAGATCCTGATCGCCTTTAGAATACTGTTCATACCAGACCAGTTCGATGGGGATCGCATAAGCTCCTGAAGGAAGGACCGGCTCAAGGTTCCTGTAACCGATGCGGTCACCGTTCTTGAGCGAAATGAACTCAAAGCAGACACGCATATAGGTCTGTTCGACATCGACCGATTTGACCTTTTCTCTCAGATTGTCGAGCAGTACAGCCCTCTTTTGATAAGTGGCCGTCTGATGCCAGGTCGCTTTCTTAAATGTATAACTGGGGTTCTCGATGATGGGGTCAGGAGAATTGTTCTGCTGCTTTGTCGTGGTCGCCTCGGTCTCGCTTGCAGTAGTCGGGGCGAAGGAAGGCGCAAGCATGGTCGTTGTCTCCGTAGTGGTCTCTGTCGTGGTCGATTCCGTTGTTGTGTGGACCGGGCGCCTGTACTCGGAATATGTGGTGGTTTCCCTTTTGGCTGCTCCGACGAGATCCGGGAACATTTCCGCATATGTCTGGCCGTCGTAGGAGACTTTGCGGAAGAACATGAGGATCATCGTGATCCCGAGTGTGATGAGCACGATAACAAGCGTCCGCCTGCGGCGTGACGAGTGTATTTTAGGCGCTTTTTGCAGAAATGTAGGATTAGGTCTTTTCATCACGCAACGATTTTAAATAAAATAAATGGTGTTTTCAACGGCGAAGGCGTGTGAATACATTAGGAAAACGGAATTAAGTTCCGGCGAACACTATATTTTGGTGAAATTACATATTTATGTACTAAATCTTGTGGTTTTTTATTGACAATAAATCAAGCAAAGGTTAGAATTGTCCTGTGTTTCAATAATCATTCATTTTTTATAAAGTTATCTGATTATTCTGACATAATCTCCGAGCGGAGGGTGACCAAATGATTATCAGTTCAGATCTCGAGAAGTGCAGAAGCAAGTTCCAGGATCTCATCGGTAAAAGGATCGTCTGCAAGACAAATGGCGGACGCAAAAGGATAATCACCTACATCGG
>JAIKZM010000185.1 GCA_024682215.1 Saccharofermentans sp.
AGATAAGGCGAATCAGACACCCACGCCTTTGTATCCGTATTTATCTGTATGACCACGGATACATACTTGGGAGCTATCTTTTCGAGCGCGTTCCTGAACGCTTCGTAACCGATATATTCGACCAGGAGGTTTGCTATCACGAGATCCGCGTGCGGGAGTCTGTCAGACTCATTTATCAGGTCAAGCTGAAGGCACCTTAAGACTTTTTCCTTGTCCTTATATCTCTTATAGACTTCTTTAAGATAATCTTCATTAATATCTATGCCGTACACGGTCTTGTATTTGTCCGTGTCGATATGCTCAAGGCCGTTTCCGCCCGCAACGCCTAAAACGATCGCCGTATCAGCGGGAAAAGCTTCAAACTGATCCTTCATGAATGAATTCAGAGTTTGAAGCTGCATTACAGAGACCAGGCTCATGTGATTTTCGTAATCGCTGAGTGAAATGTCTTCCCACGGGTTATTCATACCCGAGATTATATCACTTCCTCATGTATGTCTTGTTATAGACTGCCGTCATGAGAACGATGCAGACAACGGCTACGGCAGCCACATAAAGAATCGATCCGGAGCTTTCGAAAGTCATGCCGAACGTCCTTGCCTGAAAGCTGAACGCTTCTTTCAGCTTGCTGATGAAAAGCCCGTTATCGAGACCCGCTATCTGTTTATCCATGTTTTCCGCGATTCCCTTGAGCAGTTCATTCTTTATGAGCGAAGTAATGTGAGTCGCCGGGAACAGATTGCAAAAGGACTGAATGCTGTCAGAGAACTGCGAAAGCGGAATGTACGCACCGATCAGGAATCCTCCTGCCGCGGAAAGTATTCCGAAGAACGCATTGCTGTTCGCGGAGTTCCTGAACATCAGCATGACCGGCATGAACAGTGCCGTTGACGAAACGCATCCGAGGAGCACGATCCCGTACGATGAAAGTATCCCGGCAGCGCTCATGTGAAGGTCGCCCGAAAAGCTGAGCGAAGCAAGGCCTATCGTCAGAATGGCCGCCGTGATTATGAACGCCGATACCGCTGAAGATGCGAAGTACGAAAGGACTATCTTCCAGCGCTTGAGCGGCGTTGCGCAGATATCGGAATCAACGCCAGATTCCCTGTCCTTTACGATCGTCTGAAGGCATGTGTAAGGCACGGTGATCAGGGCTGAACCCAGAATGCCCGATAACAGGATGCCGTTGACGAACATATCGATGTCATTTGAGCTTACGATGTTCTCCAGTCCGTTCATCGTTGATGTCAGCGATTCGACGAAAGTCCCCTTGAGAAACAGCAGATACAGCACGAAAACGATCACCGAAGTCAAAAGCGAGAACAAGATCGCCATAAAGTCCTTGAAATACAAAAGAATGTTCCTTTTTGTAAATCCCATAAAGTCTCTCATCATGCAAGCTCCTTTCCGGTAAGCCTCAGGAACACGTCATCCATAGTTCCCTTAATGTACTCATAATCCCTTATCTCATCCCTGTGTTCGTATATGAACTCGGTAATGTTTTCATCGGTCTCGATGCTGTAGTGATCCGCATCGTAAAAACTGTTCTTGCTGATCTTCGTGATCAGGTCATCCGCCTTTTCGCTCTTTTGCGTGTACCAGACAAGCTTTGAATGCGCATATTTGGTCTTGAGTTCCGCCGGAGTTCCCATGGTCACGATCTTTCCTTTATCAAGGATCAATACCCTGTCAGCGTCTCTGGTCTCCTCCATGTAGTGCGTCGTCAGGAATATAGTCAGGCCGTGTTCTTTTCTCAGGTAGTTGATGTAATCCCAGACGAGCCTTCTTGATTTCGGATCGAGACCAGTCGTCGGCTCATCAAGGAAAAGGATCTTAGGCTCATTGATCAGGGCCCTCATGATGTCCACCCTTCTCCTCTGCCCGCCCGAGAGCTTGTCGTACCTTCTGTTCCAGATGTCACTCATCTCGAAACGGTCCGAAAACGGCTCCAGCCTTTTTTCGACCTGCTTTTTGGTAAGACCGTAATATGAGCCTCTCGTGATCAGGTTTTCCCTGACCGTCAGTTTCTTGTCGAGCACCGAGTTCTGAAAAACTATCCCGTTAACTTTCCTGATCTCGTCATCTTCTTTTCCGAGCTCGTGACCTGCGATAACCGCGCGCCCCGATGTTTTCTTCAGAACCGTCGTCAGCATGTTGATGGTCGTGGATTTGCCCGCGCCGTTTTCGCCCAGGAAAGCGTAAAGCTCGCCCTCTTCAACATCAAAAGAGATCCCGTCTACCGCGGTATGTTCTTTGTACTTTTTGGTAAGGTCTTTAACTTCAATGATCTTCATTGTCTATTCCTCCTTGCAGGGTCAAATTAACCCAAAAGGAGGCGCAGTTAAAGCAAACCGCTACCAAGTTGCGAAAAAGCGTTACCAAGTTGTATTTATGAGATCATTCCTCGTCCCTGATGTCGTCCAAGGCCTTATTGATCTTGTTGTCATCCCTTTTATGGATCCAGAGCGACACGAGCCATACAAAGACATAGACCATGAAATAGATAACGGTCATCATGATGAAGCCGTTTGCCTGTGAATACCACTTGAAGATACGGCCGAAGACCGCAACGATGGCATAAAGGCCTATACAGTGCAGTATCAGCTGAACAATGAACTTATTCCGCGGGATGTCATTATCCGTAAGCCAGATCACGGTCGGGACCGAGCACACGGCGCCTGTCAGCACGATCGAAAGGAGCTGGATCCATGAAAGGCTGAACTGCTCAAGACTCTGTCCCCTGAAAATCAGATAGACAACGCCTTCAAGTATGATCCCCACCAGTATCGCAAAGGAGATCGTCATAGTCTGTTCGAGCCAAAACTTAAGTCTGTTCATCCTATTCCGAGCCTCCTCTTAACTTCCTTCACGTATCCCCTTGAGATCACGACGGTCTCATCATTAATGAGCGTCGCATCTATCCTTCCGCTCAGCTGGGACTTTACGTTCCTCACCTTCTTAAGGTTGATTATCATGGATTTCGAGCACCTCATGAAATACCCGCCCAGCATCGTCTCAAGCTCATAGAGCCTGTATTTGCAGTCGTAGCAGACATCCTTGGTGTACACGAACGTCTTCTTGTCAACGGATTCAATGTAATAAACGGCAGACGCCTTGATCAAAAAGACCTGCTCGTCCTTGCTGACGGCTATCCCCTTGGATCCGCCCTCGAGCAGCTCGATCGCCCCGGTGATCTCATCGGTAACAGAGACCGCCTTTATGACGGCCTCTTCCTCTTCTTTGCTGTTAACTTTCTCAAGATGGACTTTCATGATCTTTTTATGTCGCCTTTAATATTCAATGTGATTATAACAGAGGAAGCCTCTTGTAAATTGACAAAGATTTTTCGCTTTAATATAATTTACTACGCTACGGGGTTGTGGCGGAATGGCAGACGCAGCAGACTCAAAATCTGCCGACCATAAATCGTGTGGGTTCAAGTCCCACCAGCCCCACCAATTCAGCTGAAGTTACCCCCGTTTCCGTGTTGCACGCGATCCGGGGGTGTTTTTTGCTTTGAATTCTCTTTGGATAAAAATTCTAAGTTGACGTCTATGTTGACCGCCCTTACTTAGACGTCCACATAGAAAAATGCTTTTCAAAACAAAAATCCTATGTTGTTGTCCATGTTAAACACCTCAACTTAGACATCCACATAGAAAAACGCCTTATAAACACAAAATCCTATGTTGTCGTCCATGTTAAAAGCCTCAACTTAGACGTCAGCATAGAAATTCAATAAGTAAAGTAAAAGAATAAGAAGCCATGTCTTAGCGTTTGTCGGTATTTGTATGTTTTTGTCGCATAAATCAGCGTCAAAGGCAGTGTATCATTGCGCCATGGAACTGAATTCGTTATGTGAAACTTATATTGAAGCAGAATATCACCGTTTGAAGGCGGTTTTGGACAGCATGCCCCGGTTTCGAACAGGATTTCACCGCGGTTCTCAGGTAATAAGGACATATAGCGGCAGAGGTAAAAATTTAAAATACCAAGAAAACATACTGTCAGGCGAAAAAGGTACTGCGCTCAAGCTACAGTACGAAACGTACAAAATATGTTTGTCGGAATTTGAACAATACCGCAATGAACTGATAAAAAGGCACATCCCAATCTCTGACTATTTCAAATTCATCCGCGACCCGTCGCCGTTTAACGTCGAAGCGTGGAATAACTTCAAGGCTTGCTCGAACCCGAACGAGATCAAAACCGATTATTACGATGCCTACGGAAACAATGTCAGGTCACGTGGCGAAATGATCGTTGCGGGCGCACTTAAAGCTCTGGGGCTGGAAGCCAAATACGAACCGCTTCTTATTCTCAAAGGCGGCAAAAAGAGATCGCCTGATTATTCATTCCCGGTAAGGATCATCGACCGCTGCTTTTTCATTGAGTTTTACGGTAAATGCGACAATGAAGGCTATGTTGATTACAACTACGGCAAGATCGACGAATATATAAGAAACGGAATCCTGCCGAACAGGGACCTTATCCTGATCTGCGGGACCGAAAACTGGCTGCCCACCCAGGAAGAGATCATACGGATCATCAGTTCCTTTATAAACAATGCTGTCGAAAGAACTTATAACAGGAAATCGTAGCCGTCTTACGCAGCATCGGCGTGCTCTTCGGTCCTGACAACGCCCGCATTGTGCAGGAACGAACTGATATGTTCACTGTACGCCTTCTGCCCTGCCACCTTGACCGACTCGCCGTGCTTGGCGCCCGGGACGAGCCAGAGCTCGGAATAGATTCCCTCTTTGACTGCCGCATCGTACATGTCTTTGCTGTTGTCGACATCGATCCAGTCGTCATCAGCACCGTGGACGAACAATATCGGGACTTTCCTGCCCTTTAATGCTTCGATCCCGCTGACGGCCGAGGTATCAATGTTGTACAGGAGCTTAAAACCGATGTCTGCGCATGTGCCGAAAGGATACAGATACATGTCGTTATACATGTCGTGGACCATGTACTTGAGGCTCTCCATGCCGCAGTCCGCGACAATGAAGCTTACCTTGTCCGTATATCTGAGCACATTCAAAGACGTTGACGAGCCCATCGATTCGCCGTGAAGGCCCAGGATATCAACATCTTTATAACGGCTGTAAGTGTCTTTTATCAGGTAATCCAGATCCTGGGCTTCCCAGCCGCCCATTGAGCACGAAGCCTTGGCATTGGCACCGTGACCTCTCTGGTCGTAGATTATGCAGGAGAACCCGAGCTGAATGTACGGATCGACGAACTTGACCATCGCGTACTTGTTGCTCTTGTGTCCGTGGGAGATTATGACGTACTTGCCGGTCCCCCTGGTCTCTTTTGACGAAACAAATGTGCAGCTGAGCTGGTAGCCGTCTAGGCCTGAGACCTGGTAATCCTGCTTGTCGTAGGAATCGAAATCGCCCCAGAGGCCCTTTTCCTTGACGCTGGCGATCCGGTTTTCGTAAGACTCCAAGGACGGATGCGTGATGGAAGTCGACGTTCCGACTGCCGCTCCGATCAGATTGAGCACTATAAATATGGCCAGCGAGATCAGAACGATCTTTAAGACCTTTTTCTTTGACGCCTTTTTACCTGATATGGACATGAGATCACCCCTGATTGATGTTCCGGTAATTATAACAGAGTTTTGGTAAGGAACTCCTTTGCTCTTTCCTTGAATTCCAGGTTTTCATCGTAGACCGCATGGCCGAAACCTTTGAAAACATAAAGTTCGCTGCCACTTATCGCTGAAAGCTCAGTTGTGGCAGTATTTCCGAGGACCGCGTCCCCATCACCGCAAAGTATGAGTGACGGGCATTTGATCTCGCCGAGCCTCGAAAAGACATCATATTCGTTCATCTTTCCGGTCAGGATGGCGAGTCTTTCGAACTCAACATCCGTTATGCCCTTGAGTGAATCTGCGATCATGGGGCCGAACTGTTCAACAAAAGCGGGAGAATATACATATTTGATAAAGGAATCAATAAGACCGCTCTCGTCTTTTGCCGAGGAATAAGAGTTCCAGGCCCCGATCACCTGCTTAGACTCATCGGTTAACCTTGCCGAAGTTGAACCCAGGACAAGCGCGCTTACAAGGTCAGGCCTTAACAATGTGAGGGTCAGGGCGATCATGCCGCCCTGGGAAATGCCGTAGATGGCGACATCCTTCAATCCGAGGGATTCAAAAGCAGCTATGTAGTCTTTTGCCATATCTTCAATGGAATAGGAATCCGGAAGGTTGAGCCGCCTGTCGAAAACATAGACTTCAAAGCCTTCACCGAAAAGACCGAGAGCATCGGCCACCATGTCCTTATAGAGCAGGATGCTCTTTACCGCGAGTCCGGGCAGGACTACGAGGGTCCTTTTCCCTTCTCCGTACTTGAAATACTCGATCCGTGCGCCGTTTGCCGTTACTTTTTGTATGTCAGAAACCATAGGTATAAACGCCTCCTTAATTTTCTTTGACAATATTATATCTTAAAAATGAAAATCATTATGAGTAATACATGCGGAAAATTCATAAATAGTCGCTCAAACTCTTCAAAACACCCTGAAAAACCAAAAATATTTAAATACATTTTCAGGGCCCGTGATATATAATTACTGTGTTAATTTTTTAAGAAAGAGGTCCCGTTTTATGGCAAACATTGATTTGACAAAGTATGGCATTACCGGTACTACCGAGATTGTCTACAATCCTTCTTACGAAGTTCTTTTCGAAGAAGAGACAAAGGCCGGTCTCACAGGTTATGAGGTTGGTCAGGTTACCGAGCTCGATACCGTTAACGTTATGACAGGTATCTTCACCGGACGTTCTCCTAAAGATAAGTACATCGTTATGGATACTAACTCCAAGGATACTGTTTGGTGGACAACTGACGAGTACAAGAACGACAACCACCCCATGACAGAAGCTACATGGGCTGTTGTTAAGGATATCGCTAAGAAAGAGCTCTCCAACAAGAGACTTTTCGTTGTTGACGCTTTCTGCGGCGCTAACAAGGATACCAGAATGGCTATCCGTTTCATCGTTGAGGTTGCTTGGCAGGCTCACTTCGTAAAGAACATGTTCATCGTTCCTTCTG
>JAIKZM010000187.1 GCA_024682215.1 Saccharofermentans sp.
AGGTGTTCTGTGAGGTGGTTGATCCTGTAAGTAAGAAGTGCAACCTGAACCTCCGGAGAACCTGTATCGCCCTCAGAGAGTGCATATTCCTTGATGATTGCCTGCTTGTCGAAAGATGCTGACATATATCTTTCCTCCTTAATGATAAATACGCCAAAATCGAAGGTAAGGGTCGGAGTCGTCCGCAAAACTGCGATTAAGGCAACTTGGAGATAATAACATCAGATGCCCTGTTTGTAAAGCAATTTAATGCAAAAGGCGCCGTCTTAAAATGTGATTCTCCGTAATGTGACGTCCTGAAATGTCTCCGAACAAAGTAAAAGGGGTGTCTCATTTCATTTTGAGACACCCCATGTTTTCCATTTATCAGATCTATCAACCGAAAAGCTTGAAGTTTCTGATGATAGGAGCGATGGTGTTTGCAACAGTGGACATGAGCTTGATGAAGATGTCCAGAGCAACGCCTACAACGTCCTTACGTGTATCACCGATGGTGTCACCCGTAACGGAAGCCTTGTGCGCGGGAGAACCCTTGCCGTGACCCTCGAGCATACCCTGCTCGATGTACTTCTTTGCGTTGTCGAAAGCACCGCCGGAGTTACCCATGAAGATAGCTCTAGGGATAGCAACGATCGTAGCGCCTACGAGGATACCGCCTACGAACTCAACGCCGAGGATGAAGCCGCCAACGATAGGAATGAGGAGTGCGAGAACTGAAGGAAGAACCATTCTGTGGATAGCTTCTCTTGCAGCCATTGCGATCATCATGTTGTAGTCAGGCTTAGCCTTTCCGTCGAGAACTTCCTGAGTCATCTGCTTGTCGCCGACGTCAGCCATGATCTTTGCAGCGTCGATCGTGTTATCTGTGAGGATAGCGCAGAAGTATTCAACAAGAGCACCACCGAGGATACCGCCTGCTACGACGAAGAAAGAAGCGAAGTTGAGGGACAGGGGCTGGCCGATCTCTGTGTAGTTGCCTACGTAAGCCATGATGAGGGAAACTGTAGCGAATGCTGCAGAACCGATTGCGAAGCCCTTACCGATAGCTGCTGTTGTGTTACCTACAGCGTCGAGCTTATCGGTGATCTTACGGACATCAGGATCGAGGTGGCAAGCTTCTGCAAGACCGCCTGCGTTGTCAGCGATAGGTCCGAAAGCGTCGATGGAAACCGTAGCGCCTACGAATGCGAGCATACCGAGTGCGGAGATCGCGATACCGTAAGAACTGCAGATAACACCGGAAACGATAAGTGCAACGATGATTACGAATACAGGGAGAAGAACTGATCTTGAACCGACAGCGTCACCCTTTGTAACAACGAAAGCCTCACCCTCTGTGCACATCTCAGCAAGCTTCTGTGTAGGCTTGTGATCTGTGGAGGTGTAGTACTCTGTGATGATACCGATAGCGATACCGGCAATGATACCCATTACAGAAGAGATCCAGGGTGAGATCCAACCGAATCTGAATCCGTATGTAGCGAGATCCTCAGGTGCAACACCTGAAGCCTTGAAGATCATGTAAGCAGCAACGCCGCCGAAAACGATCGTGCAGCCTGCTGAGATCCATGTTGAGAGGTCGAGCTCTCTTGAAGGGTTGTCACCCATCTTCTTGATGTTTGCAAGACCCAGACCGATAAGGCATCCTACGAGACCGCAGCCTGCAAGGATGATCGGGAAAAGGATCGTAGCGTTGAATGTTTCATCGGAAACCTTTCCACCGTGTGTCTGGAAGAGTGTAACAGCGATCATCAGCGAAGCGGACATTGTAGCAACGAATGACTCAAGGAGGTCAGAGCAGTTACCTGCGATATCGTTTACGTTGTCGCCGATGAAGTCTGCGATCGTATTAGGGATTCTTGAGTCGTCCTCAGGAAGGTCATGTCTGAGCTTGCCGAGGATGTCTGAAGAAATGTCTGCAGCCTTTGTGTAGTTACCGCCTGCAACACGGTTAAACATAGCAACGATGGAGCAGCCGAGTGAATATGTGGATATTCTCATGATGTAGGGGTTGCAGGTAAGTCCGATCTGAAGGAATCCCTGGCTTGTAGCATCATGCTTTACGCCGCCGAAGCAAAGGAGAACTGCAAGGAAACCGAGCATACCGAAGGCCTGAACAGCAAGTCCGCTGATGGAACCGCCGCAAAGAGCAACCTTAACGGTCTCTCCGATGGAAAGGCTCTCTCTTGCCTTGTTCGATGTACGAACGTTAGCATATGTAGCGCTCTGCATACCGAGAACGCAAACGATAGAGCTCATCATCGCACCCATGAGGAATGTAATACCGCTTGTCTTCTCAACAAAGAGTGTGAAGATAACGGCAACAATAGCCACAACGATGACGATGCTCTTGTATTCCGTCTTAAGGAAGGTCTGCGCGCCGGAACGGATGATTCCTGACAGTTCGATCATGTCAGGTGTTCCTTCGGGCATCTTCTTAATACGGAAGTAATTGACTGCGACGTAGATGAGTGCAAGGACTACTACGCCAAGTACAATTAACCAGGAAGTTGTAAGTAAACTGGACAACATAAACCGGGCCCCTCTCTAATAGATTTTTTATGATTTTTGGTGCATATAGGCATAATAAACCTACTGCCCCATTAAAAACCCAAAGCATTATACATATATTTAAATTCTTTGGCAATCAAATAATTAACTTTTTTGAGAGGTTCAGGCAATAAAATAATCAACTTTCGAGGAGTGAATCCACAAAGATCTCCGGATCGAAATCGACCAGGTCCTCTGCTCCTTCTCCGAGTCCCGCGAGAACAATGGACTTTCCCGACTGATAAGCAACAGCAATGGCGACTCCGCCCTTTGCGCTTCCGTCGAGTTTGGTGATGCCGACGTAATCTATACCGGTAACTTCACCGAAACTCTCAGCCTGAATGACTGCATTCTGGCCAGTGGTGGCATCGATGATCAGAAGCGCCTTGACTTCAGCATCGGGTGCTTCCCTGGCGATTATTCTGCGGATCTTTGCGAGTTCGTCCATGAGGTTCTTCTTGTTGTGGAGACGGCCTGCAGTATCAACGATCAGGACATCAGCCTTACGGGAAATAGCCGCGTGAACGGAATCGTATACGACTGCAGCGGGATCCGCTCCGTCAGAACCCTGTGAGATAACGGTAGTGTCTGTCTTGTCTCCCCATGCCTTGAGCTGGTCAACCGCAGCGGCACGGAATGTGTCTGCCGCGCCCATGATGACCTTCTTTCCCTCGTTCTTCCATCTGAGGGCGAGCTTGCCGGATGTGGTCGTCTTTCCCGTTCCGTTTACGCCGATCATGAGGATTATGTTGAGTTTGCCGGGAACGAGCTCGAGAACGGATTTTTCGCCGAGGATCTCGGTCATCCTTCTCCTGACAGAACCGAGAACTGCCTCATGGCTGTCATTACCGGTCTTTTTAATGTCTTCCTTAACATGGGAGATAATGTCTTCAGATGCCGGAACTCCGCAGTCTGCGCGGATCATGAGCTCTTCAAGCTCATCGAGCATGTCCTCATCGAAATGTCCCGTGCTGGCAGCGATCTTCGTAAACCCGCCGGCAAAGAAATTTCTGGTGTTCTCCAGTCCCTTTTTAAAGATATCAAGCAGTCCCATTACTTAAGCTCCATTGAAAGAATTTTTGAAACGCCGCGCTCAGCCATCGTGACACCGTACATCTGGTCGCATGCTTCCATGGTTCCCTTACGGTGTGTGACCATGATGAACTGCGACTTGTCGGAGTGTCTTCTGACGAAGTCCGTAAAGCGCGAAATGTTGACGTCATCGAGAGCTGCTTCGACTTCGTCGAGGATGACGAACGGCGAAGGCCTGAGCTCCAGGATGGCGAAAAGAAGTCCGATAGCGGTAAGGCACCTCTCTCCTCCCGAGAGCAGAGACAGCGTCTGCAGCTTCTTTCCGGGCGGCTGTGCCTTTATGTCGATGTTACAGCCCAGAACATCATTCTCGTCATCGAGGATGATCTCGGCCGTACCGCCTCCGAAGAGGTCAGTAAAGACTCTCTTGAAGTTCTCGTTGATTATCGTAAAGTGCTCCGTGAACTCGTTCTTCATGTTCTCGATCAGCTCAGCGATTACGTTTTCAAGGTCCTTCTTGGCAGCCTCGATATCATCCCTCTGCGCTGACATGAAATCCAGACGCTCCGAAAGCTCCCTGTACTCCTCAAGCGCGTTGAGATTTACGGTTCCGAGCTGTCTGATGACGTTCTTGAGCGTTGTGATGCGCTTAGCCTGTTCGGTCGGCTTTTCGACCGGCTGTACGCTGTCTTTTATGTTGTCGTAAGTTACGGAGTAATCCTCCCACAACTTGTTTTTATCTGTGTCTATCTCATAGATATACTTATCGTATTTGGCAACATGGCTGTTGAGCTTCTGCTCGAGAGAATTCATTGCTGCGCTCGCCTGTTCGAGCCTGTCGGCAAACGTCGACATCTCGGCATTGATCTTGCTCCTCTCCTCGTTCAAAGCACTGATCTTTTCCTCGCAGACCTTCTCCAAGGCAAGGGTCTTTTCGATCTCCTTGTCGCAGACTTCGATCTCTCTGGTGATCTCTCCGGAACGTTTTGTTATGTCCTTAGCCTCTTCATCACGTGTACTGATGCTTGACTTGACCTCTTCGATCTGGCCCTTGATATGTTCAGCAAGATCAAGTGTACCGTTGCGTTCTGTGATCTTTCTCTCGGAAAGTGCTACGGCAGCGGCAAGCCTGTCAGTCAAAGCCTGCGTCTTTTCGGCAAACGCCTTGGAACGCTCTTCTATCTCGGCAACGCTGCCCTCGAACTCGGCGAGGTCATTCTGGATCTCCTTTTCGATCGCTTCGAGCTCTTCGACGTCACCCGTCATCCTGAGACGGTTTTCGGATATCTCGAGGCTGTCGCTCTCGGCCTTTTCAACGGCTTTCTTATTCTCTTGAGTCCTGGTCTCGGTATTGCGGTAATCGCTCTCAGCCTTTACTTCCTCGAGCTGGAAGTACTTCAGCTGCTCACCGAGCTGTGAAAGCTCACGCTCGAGAGTGCCGAGATCGTCATCGATCTCCTGGCGCTGCTCTTCAGAATCGGAAAGCTTTTCCTCAAGGGATTTGACGGAAGCTGTAATCTTCTCGATCTCCTTCTGTCTTCCGAGGATTCCGCCGCCGCGGTCATTTCTTCTGAGGCTTCCGCCCGTAAGTGAACCGCCCGGGTTGACCGAATCGCCTTCGAGAGTCATTACCTTGACGGTACGGCCGGTCTCATATGCTATCTTTCTGGCATTGTCCAGGTTATCTGCGACGATGATCCTTCCAAGGAGGTTGGAAATGATGTTCGACAGGTCGCTGTCATATCTGACGAGTTCGGAAGCGATCCCGATGTAGCCTGAAATGCGCGAAGCCTGCGACCTGACCTTCTCGTCGATCGGACGTGCCTTGATATTCTCGATCGGGAGGAACGTAACTCTTCCCAGATGCTTTGTCTTGAGTATGTCGATGAGTTCCGCGGCATCAGATTCGCTCTTGGTGACAACGTTGTTGATAGCAGTTCCGAGGGCTGTCTCGATAGCCGTGGCATACTTGGGATCACTCTCGATGAGGTCACCGATGATGCCTACGATAAGGCTCTTAACATGCTTATTTACGGAAGCCTCGTCCGAGAGCTTCCTTACGGATTCCTGGTAGCCTTCCTTAAGGCGCTCGAGATCTTTCAAAGTCTTGAGTCTGGCCTCTTCTGCGGAAAGTTCCCTGTTGTTCTTTTCGAAGAACTTATTCAGCTCAACCTGTCTTGCATGGAGCTCTTCAAGTTTCTTGTTGCGGACTTCAATATCAGACTTGACCTCAGCGGTCTTGAGCTTCATCTCACGCCATCTGGCATCAGCCTCTTTAAGAGCTTCTTCAAGCTCCTTGCCGCTGTCGATGGCTGCCTGACGCTCTTCACCGAGATTCTTTATCCTGTCGTCAACAGCGCTGATCTGGGCCTTGAGTTCGTCTATCCTTCTTCTGGTCTCATAGAGTTCGTCTGTCTTGGCCTTGAGGTTTGCGCCGACCTCGTCCATGTCCTTGTTCTGCTCTTCGTACTGCTTCTGGGCCTCATCCTTTTCGGCAGCGATCTTCTCGCTTTCCTTGCGGGCCTCGTTAGCTTCATTCAGGAGCTCTGCGGCATGCGCGTTCTTCTCGTCGAGATCCTTTTTAAGGCTCTCGATACGCTCGAGCATGGAAGTCTTGTCACTCTCATACTCTTTCATCTGCGTCTCGGTCTGCTTGAGTCTTTCCTCGGAGACCTTCTTATCGATAACGAGATCGTGTTCCTTCTCACTCAGATCGGAAAGTGTCTGTCTTTCCTCCTCGATCTTGTCGTCGAGCTCCTCACTCTTGTTGATGACAGCCTGGTTGTTCTTGCGGAGCTCCATAAACTTGTCCTGCTGCTCCTTGAGCTCGGCTTCAAGAGTATCCTTGAGCGTGGCGGAATCACCCATGGCTTTTTCGGCCTCATTGATCCTGTGTACGAGAAGCGATGTCTCGAGAAGCTTCATCTCCTCGTAGGCAGCGTTGTACTGCTTTGCTTTTCCCGCCTGCTCTTCGAGAGGTCCTTTGCGTTCCTCTAATTCACCTAAAATGTCATTTATCCTGAGGAGATTCTGTTCCGTGGAATTGAGCTTTCTTTCGGCCTCTTCCTTACGGACCTTGTATTTTACAATTCCGGACGCCTCTTCCATGACGCGGCGCCTGTCTTCAGACTTGCTGGAAAGGATCTCGTCGACCCTGCCCTGTCCGACTATCGAATAGCCGTCCTTGCCCAGACCTGTATCCAGGAAGAGTCCCGTGATGTCCTTGAGCCTGCAGTTTACCTTGTTTATCTGGTATTCTGATTCTCCGGATCTGTAAAGCCTTCTGGTTATGCAGATCTCCGGGAAATCGTAATCAACGTATTTGTCGGCATTGTCAAAGGTAATGGTGACTTCGGCATAGTTCATCGGCTTTCTTGAAGACGTGCCGTTGAAAATGACGTCTTCCATCTTTCCGCCGCGAAGCTGCCTGACGCTCTGTTCGCCCAATACCCACCTGACGGCATCGGTAACATTCGACTTACCACTGCCGTTAGGTCCGACAACGGCAGTAATGCCCTTGTCGAACTCAATGCAGGTATATTCGGGGAATGATTTAAATCCCTGAAGCTCAAGCTTTTTAAGATACATTAATTATCCTGACTGCCTTCCGGAAACCTTTCGCGGTAAATCCTCACAGCTTCCGCCGCGCACTTCTGTTCTGCGTCCTTCTTACTGTGGCCGGTAGCTGTCGCGAGCAATATGTCGTCGGCATAAACCTCGACATCGAACTCACGCATATGGGCCGGTCCTCTCTCTGCAACGGTCTCAAACCTTATCGTATGACTGTTGCCGCGCATCTGTGCGAGTTCAAGAAGCCTGCTCTTGTAGTCAAGAAAGATCTCTCCGTCTACGGCCTTCCTGACCGTCTCGGAAAGATTTCTCGTGATTACTTCTCTGGCCTTTTCAAACCCGCCGTCAAAATACACTGCCGCGATAACCGCCTCAAAGCAGTCCGCGAGCGTGGAATCCTTCTCTCTTCCCCCCGTCAGCTCCTCGCCTTTGCCCAAAAGCAGGAATTTGCCCATTTCGAGCTTCCTGGCTGCTTCCGCAAAAGACCTTTCACAGACTGAGATGCTGCGCATCTTGGAAAGATATCCCTCATCGGCGGTAGGGTTCATCTCGTACAGCATGCGTCCCACAACCAGGTCGCCTACCGCATCGCCGATAAACTCAAGCCTCTGATTCGATTCCCAATGTCCGCCACCCTGTTCGAAAACATAGGTGGTGTGTGTGAACGCGGTCTCAAGAAGGGATTTGTCTTTAAAGACATATCCCAGTTTCTTTTCAAATTCAGAAAAATCCGTGTTCATGTTTCACCGTTATAATCAAACGGCTGAATGCATGAAGTTCACGCATCCAGCCGCAGTACTTAACCAATTAGTAAGCCAGAAGCTTTATATCAGCCTTCTGTAAGAGTCTGGATGTACTCAACAGCATCCTTAACTGTGACAACCTTCTCAGCAACGTCATCAGGGATCTCGATGTCGAATTCCTGCTCCATAGCCATAACGAGCTCGACCATATCGAGAGAGTCAGCATTGAGATCGTCAACAAAGGATGAATCCTCTGTGATTGTATCCTCATCAACACCGAGCTGGTCAACGATCATTCTCTTGATGCTGTTAAAAAGTTCTTCATTAGTCATAAAAAAAATCCTCCGTATGTTTGGGTGTATGATTAACTAAATCCACAAACTGTTTTTAATGTATGTTACCTGTTTTGTCAATAGTATATTTTGATTATCGAAGTTTTTTGAGAATCAGCCCTTGAGATACTTTTTGCCCTTAACAAGATAGTCCACTCCGGAAACGACGACCATTACCATGCTTATTCCAAGGAGCACGTCACCTATGATGGTGATGGCGTTGATACCGAGGTTTGCATAACCTGTAAAACCGAATCCGAACAGCTTGAGAAGGAGCGGTTCGAACATGAGATATGTGATGGCAACCATCTGAGTGGCCGTCTTGACCTTGCCTATCATCCTTGCGGCTATTACGTCGTTGTTTGCTGCGGCGATCATGCGCAGACCTGAAACGGCAAACTCTCTGAGGATGACGATGATGAGGAGCCATGCGGAAAACCTTCTGAGCTCGACAAAAGCGATCATGACACTGATTACGAGGATCTTGTCAGCAAGAGAATCAAGGAACTTGCCGAGATCAGTAATGAGATTGTACTTGCGTGCGATCATTCCGTCTGCAGTATCGGTAAGGGATGCAATGATGAATATGATCGCAGCAACTATCATTCCGTTGTTGTTGATAAAGTTGTTCCATCCCTCAGGCTGCCATCCGAAGATGTCTATCGGCAGCATGAAAAGAACGGTTACAGGGACCAGAATGATCCTCATCAATGATAATTTATTAGGTAAATTCATTTACAACGCACCTGACATCAATATTTTTGACACGAATATAATAACCGAATTTCAGTTTCCGTCAATCGTTACGGCCGTCATGTCAAAGTCATCTGAGCAATCCACGATCTTTACGTCAACGAAGTCTCCGATCTTAAGCTCCTCCGCCTGTGACGCGATATATATGACCGGATCGACCTCAGGAGACTCACCGTAGCTTCTTCCTATGTAGAATATGCCGTCATCGGAAACGGAACACACATTTACACGGGTAACCGTGCCGAGTCGCTTCTGAGACAGCTCTGATGAAATCTGCCTCTGCAGTTCATAGATCTCATTGTATCTTCTCTGCTTGGTCTCCTCATCTATCTGGTCAGGCATGTCATAAGCCTTTGTTCCCTCTTCCGGAGAGAACATGAAGCAGCCGAGACGGTCAAACTTCCATTTCTCAAGGTTTTCCTTAAGCTCCTCGAAATCCTCTTCGGTCTCGCCAGGGAATCCGACCATGACCGTCGTTCTGATTATGCAGTCCGGGATTGCTTTCCTGATCGCTTCAAGCCTGGACGTAATGAGTTCGGCGGTATCCCTTCTGTGCATCGCCTTAAGGATCTTATTGCAGCCGTGCTGGATGGGTATATCAAGATAATGGGCCACCTTGGGATTATTCGCGATCTCATCTATCAGATCGGAC
>JAIKZM010000195.1 GCA_024682215.1 Saccharofermentans sp.
GGCTGATGCTCTGCGTCTGACTTCAATAGTCCAACTAAAAAGGCTTTATTTCCACCAAACGGTCCAAGCTCATAATTATGTCATGTAGGTCCAATTTAGAGGCCACAATGCTAAGGTCACCTTAATTATAAAATAAAACGCGGGCATTTCAAATATAAAAGAGCATTTGCAACAATATCGCAATAAATCTTGTGTTTTTCTGATGCCGTCAGTAAACTTCAGCGTTCTTTATCTGCCTGTTGCCGGCGAATGCCGCGCATAAGACCTTTGCAGCCCCTGCCTCATACAGTGCCGCCGCGGCTTCATGCAGCGTAAATCCCGTTGTAGCAACGTCATCAACGACTATAATACTCAGCCCTCTGACATCCCAGTCTTCAGAGATCCCGAAAGCACCGGTGACATTGGCTATTCTTGATAAACTTCCCTTAAGTTCGGTCTGTCTGTCCGTATTCCGGGTACGCACCAATACATCACCAGCGTAAGGGACATCCAAAACGGCTGCTGCGGGCCTGGCCATCTCTGCAGCTTGATTAAAGCCTCTTTCCTTCATTCTTGCAGATGAAAGAGGTACAGGAACGATCAGATCGGCATGTACCGATTCACTCTTAAGGCAAGTTCCCAAAAGACAGCCCATAAGATTTGCCAGACCAGGTTTCTTTCCGAACTTTACTGCAGGTATGGCAGATCTTGCCACACCCTCATAAGTCAGAGGCATGTAGAGCGGGAGTCCGGGGACCGGATCGCCTTCATAAGGATCAGACAGGCAGAAAAACCACCTTCTGTCAGGTTCGTTCGGAGCCAGCGAGGACAAGCATTTCCCGCATATATGCAGCCCTGAGGGCACACCTTTATATGCCATGCAGAATTCTTCATACTGTGAGAACCTGTCATCCGCATCGGCCAGTTTTCCGCAAACCGAACAGCATGCGGGAAACATGAAGTTCAAAGTCTCTTTCAGAAATGCAAAAACAGAGGAGACGCCTCCTCTTAAGGTTTTGGAAAAGCCCATATCAAACTCTCCGTTTGTGATCGATTATCGCAAGAAGATCTTTAAGCGTAGTCGCTCTTTCTTCACCGTGTGCCGCTCTCAAAAACCTTGAAAGCGTATCATTTGAATCAATTATGGTTACCCTGCTCCTGCCGCGCGTAACGGCGGTATAAAGCAGATTTCTCTTATACAGAAGAGCATTCATTTTTCCGAGCAGGATAATGACATGCTCAAACTCGCATCCCTGTGACTTATGCACGGTCACGGCATAGGCAAGTTCTATGTCTTCAAGCATTTTCTTCGTATATTTGACAGTCTTTCCGTCATCGAAAAGCACTGTCATGGTACCTTCAATGGGATCAACGCTGTCCACGCTTCCCATCTCACCGTTAAATACACCCTGTTCAGTCTCTCCGGTCAGAGGATCGAGCCATTCGGCGGAATAATCATTGCGCGTCTGCATTACCCTGTCGCCTTCATAGAACGATACCGAAGAACCGCGTTTTATGCATGGCATTCCGTCAGCTCCTCCCGCCTCTGAAACAAACAGTTCCTGAAGCATGGAATTCAGTTTTACGGTTCCGAGCATCACGTTCTCATTCTTGGTAGGCGTAAGGAATACTGCGTCTTCACCCTGCATTCCCCTGACCATGTTCTTTACCTTCGCAACTCCTTCTTCATCATTGATCGTCCTTATGATCTCAAAATCGGTCCCGTCGGCAACAAGAGGTTCACCGTTAAGTATCCTGTAAGCATTTGCGGCGATAGAACTGTCATCGTTCTGACGGTGTGCGAAAGTCAGTCTTGCCGAAGGGACCGATCTGCAGGAAAGCAGATCGCGCAAAACATTTCCGCATCCAACAGAAGGCAGCTGGTCAGGATCGCCGACAAGTATAAGAGACGTAGATTCGTCAGTTGCGTCAAGAAGCCTTTCAAACAGTTCAGTATCGACCATAGACATCTCATCGATGACTATTACACGGGCTTTAATTGTATCCGTGTGATCATGAACGAAATAAGTGTTTCCGGTCATGTCGTCAACAGGCCTTACTCCGAGCATCCTGTGGATGGTGGCCGCAGGAGTCGATGTTGATTCCGAAAGCCTTTTTGCCGCTCTGCCGGTAGGTGCCGCAAAAACACAGGTAATATTTGTTTCACGGAAATACTCGGCAAGTATTCCCATTATCGTGGTCTTTCCAGTTCCGGGGCCGCCGGTTATCACGCAAAACGGGCAACACATGCACAGATGAAGCGCCGCAAGCTGTGCATCATCAAGCACGATGCCTATCCTGTCTGCATACTTTGCCATTATCCTGTCTGATTCGGCACGGGGAGGAATCTTCACCTTCATGGAAAGGAATCTCTCGATCCTCTTCTTGATCGCCGCTTCAGCCTTGAAATAATGCATTGGTGAGATCAATGCCTCTTCATCCAGAGGATCAGTTCCCTGGCACTTGTCTTCAGTAAACTTGAAAACCGCTATCTCCTTGTTTTCGACAGCAAGTTTGCACGCGTCGGGAAACACATTTGAAAACTCATCCGAAGTGATCTTTGCGCAATCTCCCGCATTAAGCATGGAGAAAGCCTTTTTCCTCACCTGAACCGGTCTGAGCTTCGTCGATTTTGTTTCATCGCAAACGGCTGCCGCAGCTTCGGAAAGCGCGGCAGCGGCCCTTATGCAGGAAAGCGTTTCAAAGCCCGATTCCATTGCGATCTTATCGCACAGAGAAAAATCGGCGATTCCCTTAGTCATAAGGACATACGGGTTCTCTTTGATCTTTTCGACAGAGAGCTCACCCATACCGTAAAGAGTCTTTATCTGTTCCTGGGTCAGACCGAGTTTGCGTGCAGCCAGACCTTCCCTGAAGAATTCTTCATTGTCGGTCAGCACATCGCAAAAAGACATCGCCTTTTCTTTTGAAAGGTTCTTCACTTCATCCGCGGCCTTGCCCGGATCGTTCAGCAGAACATCAAGGACTTCCTCACCGAAAGCTTCAACAAGTGCAGCAGAAAGTATCTTTCCGGCACCGGCCAGATTATCGGCAAGAAAAGATGCGATCAGCACGGTACCGTTATCTCCGGTATCCGCGTGTTTGATCGATGAAAGCTTTACCTGAACACGTTCATTCCAAAGGGTAACTTTGCCCGAGATGACGTAGATTCCGCCCTCGATCACATCGATCTTCGATGTGCCTGAGGCCATGAATCTTCCGTCAGTCATGAACGAAACAAAATTGTTCTTCGTTCGCGGGCAAAAAACCTTGACAGCCTTGACAGTCAGGTCCGAGACCTGCTGCCCAACGTCATCTGCAGACAGCACCGGACGTGACATTTCAGATACCGGCTTTTTCCTTTATCAAAGCAGCCTTATCCGTCTTCTCCCAAGGCAGCTCGACATCAGTTCTGCCGAAGTGACCGTAACTTGCTGTCTGAGCATAGATAGGTCTTCTGAGTTCGAGATCGCGGATGATAGCTGCAGGTCTGAGATCAAAAACAGATCGTACGATCTCCGTGATCTTCTCATCAGCGATCTTACCCGTACCGAATGTATCAACCATTACGGAAACAGGCTCGGCAACACCGATAGCATATGCAACCTGGACTTCGCACTCCGAAGCTATTCCTGAAGCTACGACATTCTTTGCAACATAACGCATCATGTAAGAAGCGGAACGGTCAACCTTCGTAGGATCCTTTCCCGAGAAAGCACCGCCGCCGTGACGAGCAAATCCGCCATAAGTATCAACGATGATCTTTCTTCCCGTAAGGCCGGAGTCACCCTGAGGTCCGCCAATAACAAAACGGCCTGTCGGATTTACATAGATCTTTGTGTTTCCGTCAATCAGTTCAGCAGGGATAACAGGTGCTATAACCTGCTCCTTAACGAACTTCTCAAGTTCTTCGCTCGATACTTCAGCATTATGCTGGGTAGAAATGACGATGGCATCGATCCTCTTAACCTTGTTTCCGTCGTACTCGACAGTAACCTGGCTCTTTCCGTCAGGTCTCAGATAATCAACGAGCTTATTCTTGCGGACCTCCGCAAGACGTCTTGTAAGCTTGTGAGCAAGAGAGATGGGCAGCGGCATAAGCTCTTCTGTATCGTCATTGGCATAACCGAACATCATGCCCTGGTCGCCTGCACCCGTATCAAGCTCATCATTGTCACCATGACGTGCCTCATAAGACTTGTTTACACCCATGGCGATATCAGGAGACTGCTCATCGATTGACGTGAGTACAGCACATGAATTGTAGTCGAAACCAACTTCACTGCTGTCGTAGCCGATCTCCTTAAGTCTGTTTCTTACGATAGAAGGAATATCAACATAAGCAGATGTTGTAATCTCGCCCATGACAAGCACCATTCCGGTGGTTGCGCAGGTCTCGCATGCAACACGTGCCATGCTGTCCTCCTTAAGGATTGCATCAAGGATAGAATCGGAGATCTGATCGCAGACCTTGTCAGGATGTCCTTCTGTTACTGACTCAGATGTAAAGAGCCATTTACCTGTTCTGTTTCTCATAATAATCCTTTCCGTTCA
>JAIKZM010000201.1 GCA_024682215.1 Saccharofermentans sp.
TTGCGGCAAGCGGCAGCATCAGCAAGTCACTTTGCAACACATTATTCCATCAGTATGTAGGCGAATCACCGATCAATTATCTTATGCATCTGCGGTCAAGAAAAGTCGCGGAGCTCTTAAGAGCAGGCAAGATGCCGATGACTGAGATCGCTTCGCAGACAGGCTTCCGCGGAGTCAGCTACATGGCCGAGACATTCAGGAAGTTTTTCGAGAGTTCTCCCCGCGAATACAGGAAAAAGTGGGAGTCGGTCTGATCAGCGCTGTACTCTTCCCGAACCGTCGCCTTTGGCAAGCTTCAAGACTTCATCGACAGTCACTCTGTTGAAGTCTCCGTCGATCGTATGCTTGAGGCAGCTTGCGGCAACCGCGAATTCAAGGGCTTCCCTGTCATCGCCCAGCACATTGAGTCCGTAGATAAGTCCGCCAGCGAACGAATCTCCTCCGCCCACACGGTCAACGATGTCATACATCTCATACTTGCGGCTTACGATGAAATCCGTTCCGTTATTGAGAGCGGCCGCCCAGAAATTGATGTCAGCGCTCTTGCTCTCTCTTAACGTGATGGCGACTTTCTTAACATTCGGATACTTCTCAAGAAGGCTGTTGCTGAGCTTTCTGTAATCCTCGTTATCGAGCTTGCCGCCTTCAACGTTGCTCTTGCATTCAAGGCCCAGTGATTTCTGGCAGTCCTCTTCATTTGCGATGATGACATCCGCATATTCTGTCATGACACTCATGACTTCTTTTGCATCCACTCCGTATTTCCAGAGATTCTTACGGTAATTGAGATCTATCGAGACAGTTATACCGCGCTTCTTTGCTTCCTTTACTGATGCTATCGAAGCATCCTTTGTCTGCTCCGAAATAGCGGGTGTAATGCCCGAGATATGGAGCCATGTAACATTGTTATAGATGCTGTCCCAGTCATATTTATCGGGATCGAACATAGAGATCGCGGAATATGCCCTGTCATATATGACCTTGCTCGCGCGCTGGTTGGCACCCGTCTCAAGATAGTAGATGCCCATCCTTCCGTCAGTCCTGATTATCTTATCCGTTCCGACATTGAATCTTCTGAGTTCGCCTATTGCTGCATCGCCGATCGAGTTCGATGGAATTACTGACAGAAACTCGGCATCAAGGCCGTAATTTGCAAGAGAGACCGCAACATTTGCCTCACCGCCTCCAAATGTCGCCTCGAGCGAAGGAGACTGCATTAGGCGCTCCCTTCCCGGGCTCTTAAGTCTTAACATCAATTCTCCGAAAGTAAGGAACTTGCTCATGCTCTTGTCTCCTTGATTATCTTTACGGCATTAGCAGCTAATGCGGTTATCTTATCCCAGTCATGGCTCAACACATCGTCTTTTTTGCAGACCCAGCTGCCGCCAACCGCACATACCGATTTATTGCCGATGAAATCAGCAAGATTGGCTTCTGACACGCCGCCCGTAGGAAGGAACTTAACCTGTCCGAAAGGAGCTGACAGAGCCTTTATCGCTTTGATCCCGCCATATACATCTGCAGGGAAAAACTTGACGGTCTTAAGTTCCAGGCTTATTGCTTTCATTATCTCAGTCGGCGTAACTGCGCCGGGGATCACCGGAATGTCATTTTCGATTGCCCATCTGACAGTCTCTTCATCTATTCCGGGAGATACGATGAACTTTGCGCCACACTCAACGGCGGTCTTCGCCTGATCTATATTCAATATGGTGCCCGCGCCTACGATGACTTCAGGAACCTCTTTACTGATGACAGAAATGCACTCAGCCGCGCACTCCGTTCTGAACGTTATCTCCATGAAACAGATGCCGCCCTTGAGCAGCGCTTTTGCAAGCGGGACCGCATCTTCCACGTTGTTCAGAACTACCACCGGGACTATTCCCGCTTCAAATACTTTCTCAGAAAAAGACATGTGAAACACCTCGAATTTGTTAACTTGTATTCTAGCATATTTTTAGTTGCGGCGACAGCGAAAATTAGTTAATCTATATCCGTAAGATACTTTTAGAGGTGGACTATGAAAAGCTTTATTTGTGACGGTTTTCTTCTTGAAAACAACACCGCGAAAGAACTCTATAACTCATTTGCAAAAGATCTTCCGATCGTTGACTATCACTGCCACATCGAATCAAAAGAGATCGCGGAAGATAAGCATTTCAAGAACCTGACCGAACTCTGGCTCAGCGGCGATCACTATAAGTGGCGTCTTATGAGAGCATGCGGTATCGATGAAAGATTTATCACCGGTGATGCATCAGACAAAGAGAAATTCATGATGTGG
>JAIKZM010000010.1 GCA_024682215.1 Saccharofermentans sp.
AAAATGTAAGTAAGAGCGATTTCGATTCTCTTGTCATTCGGTAAATCTACGCCGGCTATACGAGCCATTTAGTGTACCTCCATATGATTGTGGTAATACTTCATATATACGACACGCGGCGTAAGGAACTCCCGGATCTCCCGGAGAGCAGCCGCCCTTACATATAGGCGTGTAATATTCTTCCGTTTTTACTCTTGCGGGCGGAGCTTGTTGCCCGCGGCCTGTCTTCAATTCTTTCCGGGGCTAATTCCGGACAGACAGACCCGACATCTGTCGATCAACCCTGCCTCTGCTTGTGCTTGGGGTCTGAGCAGATGACCATAACCTTGCCGTTTCTGCGGATGATCTTGCACTTCTCGCACATCGGCTTTACTGACGGTCTGACTTTCATAAGTAAACCTCCTGGTCTGTTATATTTTTACACAACAAAACACAGGCGCTTTTTGAGCGCATGCCGTACTATTATAGCAAAATCATTTTGGTTTTCAACTGAAATTTTCAAATACTGAATGCTTTTTTTGAGCATTCTTACGGAAATATAAAAAAAAGCCGCCCGAAGGCGGCTTAATTATAACATCTTTATATAAGATATCAACTTGGCTCAGCCGAAGATTCCGCCTGATGTCGGAAGAGGGATCGTTGCCATGAAGACGATTGCAATGATCAGACATACAACGCTGACAGCAAGAACGATCTTCTTGTTGGTTGTGTTCTTAAAAACGCCGACAATACCGAGCATGAAGAGTGCAACGCTGTAAAGTACTGTTACGAGTGAGAACTTGTCGCCGTTTGCGTTGTCCTGCTTACCCTGCTCGATGACCTTTTCAGCTTCCTCGAGCTTTGCGTTTGCCTCATCGAAGTATTTGTCGATGAACTCCTGAGTGAAAGGTGTTGTTATCGCCTTATCATCTTTGAGCCATGCAAGGATGTCCTGAGTGTCGTTGTTGCCGTCAGTGAATTTCTCAACGTCATAACCGATCGCTGCTGCCATGTTTTCGGGAAGATTATCCTCGCAGAACCACTGAAGCTTCCAGACATTTGCCTCTATGGCAGTGTTATCCTTGACTGATTCTGCGTAAAGGATCTCCACTTCATATGAAGAAATGGTGTTCCAGATGCCCATGTCCTGTGCGAGATTCTGTACAGCGGCATTGTAAAGTGAGTTACCGTCACTGGACAGATTGTTGCTCGTTGCATAGTTAGTAGCCTGGTTGCCGCCGTGAATGGAACCGACATAGCTTGCCCATGCGGTAAGAAGTGCAGTAATACCGAGAAGTATTACGGTAATTACCTCGAGCGCGTTTTCGCTCAGGAAGGACTTCTTGCCTTCAGCTTTGGCTTTCTTTGTTTCCTTGGTTTCAGTTTCTTTTACTTCAGAAACTTCTTTCTTTTCATCACCCATAGTAATTGTTCCTTTCTAAAAATATATACCCTCATAAAACCATGCCCTGCAAAAAAACGGACATGGAAAACCCACGCAGATCCTGCGGGATAATCTAAATGAATGACGGAGTTTAAGCCTTAGGCTTCTTCTCGCCTCTCCAGGTGATCCTGCCCCTGGAAAGATCATAAGGAGAGATTTCCATCGTGACCTTGTCACCGGGAAGGATCTTGATGTAATTCTGTCTGAGCTTACCCGACAGGTGTGCGAGAACAACATGTCCGCTCTCGATCTTTACCTTGAACATTGCGTTCGGGAGTGCTTCGTCAACAACGCCCACAACTTCAATAACATCTTCCTTGCCCATTAAAAACCCTCCTCATAATCATAGGTCGTCATAAAAGGTCCTTCATCAGTGATAAGGATCGTATTCTCATAATGTGCCGCCGGACTTCCATCCTGTGTGACGATAGTCCACTGATCGCCGAGCATCTCTATTTCCCTGCTGCCGAGCGTGATCATCGGTTCAATACAGATGGCCATGCCCTTGGTAAGCTTTTTGCCGTGGCCGGGCTTGCCGTAATTGGGAACGTCGGGATCCTGATGCATCGTGGTTCCGATACCGTGACCGGTAAGTTCCCTTACAACTCCGTATCCGAAAGATTCGCAGTATACCTGAACGGCATTGCCGATGTCTCCGGTCCTCATTCCCACCTGAGCAAACTTAAGGCCCTCAAAAAATGACTTCTCGGTTCTCTCGACAAGATCTTTTACTTCAGGCGCCACGTTGCCTACGAGGTAAGTCCTGCACGCATCAGAGTGATATCCGTTGAGGATCGCACCGACATCGACCGAAAGGATGTCTCCTTCCTGAAGTATCCTTGTCTTCTTCGGAATTCCGTGAACGACCTCATCGTTTACGGAAGCACAGATCGTTCCGGGGAACGGAGGCTGGCCGAAGTTAAGGAATGACGGGATGGCGTCATGGCTCCTGATGATGTCATAGCAGAGCTTGTCAACGTCGTGTGTCGAAACGCCGGGCTTTATGAAGTCCCTGCACGCCTTGAAAACTTCCTGGAGTATCTTTCCGGAAGCTTTCATCTTTTCAAATTCTTCGTTAGTCAGTATTTCTACCATTGGTTTTTCCTTCTTTATCAAAGACCGAGCTTTGCGAGTCCGTCTTCGATCTCATTGATGCATGTATCGGAGCTTACATTGTTGTTTCCTTCAACGATCAGACCGCGTGCAGCGTAGAAATCGATGAGAGGTGCCGTATTCTTTCTGTAGGTGTCAAGCCTTGACTGAACAGTCTCCGGGTTGTCGTCAGATCTCTGGATGGTCTTGCCGCCGCAGATATCGCATACGCCCTCAACCTTTGAAGGCATGTATTTAACGTTGAAGCTTGCGCCGCACTTCTCGCAGACACGTCTGGTCGTGACTCTGTCGATGATAACGTCATCATCTGTTACAACATACATAACGGCATCGATCTTTGATCCGAGGCCTTCGAGGATCTTGTCGAGAGCCTGTGCCTGTGCGATCGTTCTCGGGAAGCCGTCAAGGATGAAGCCCTTGTCGCTCTTGAGATTCTTAAGGCGGTCTTCAACCATCCTGATGGTAACGTCATCGGGAACTAAAGCGCCCTTGTCGATATAAGACTTGGCTTCGATTCCCAGAGGAGTGTTTTCTTTGATGTTATATCTGAAAAGGTCACCTGTGGAGATGTGGTCGAGACCGTACTTCTCTCTGATAACTGTAGCTGATGTGCCTTTGCCCGATCCGGGTGCTCCCATGATTATAAGATTCATAATTGCTTCCTCCAATCTTTTGCACAGTGAAGCTTATTTGGCGTACTTGTTCTTCTTTTTGTCTTTGCTTGCAGCTTTTGCTTTCTCTTCCTCAACTGAGATGGCATTATCCATGAACAGCTTGAGCTCGATCAGTCCGCCTCCGAGCATGAGGCAGGTAATTCCCACGGGATAGATACCGTTCAGTACGGGAATGAGGTCGAGAAGCATCGGCACGATGCTTATGGCGATCAGGAATGCTGCATCCGCAAGGTTAAGGTTGCGGCAGAGCATTACAAGATACTGAGCTGTGGGCTTTCCGGGACGGAGGCCCTGAATGTAGCCGTTGTTCTGCTTGATCTGGTTTGACATCTCGATCGGATTGAACTGGATGGTCGAGAAAAGATAAGCGAAGGTGGCTACAAAGAATACATAAAGGATATAGAAAGAGACACTGCGCTTGTAATTGGCGATTCCCAAAAGGAATATGTTCGTTGAGTCCTCAGGCAGGACCAGTGTGATGATCACAGCCGGGATAAGCAGAAGAGCTACAGCGTATACGATGGGCATAACGCCTGCCTGACATACTCTCAAAGGGATGCTCTGGTTCTGCATGCCGTACTGCTTCATACCGACAGTCCTCTTGGAGAACAGGATGTGGAGCTTCTTTCCGCCGAGGTTGAACCATACGACAAAAACGATGAGAGCGAGCACTGCAGCGGTTACGCCGAATGTGATCCCTGACGCAGCGGGAACGCCGAGAGGCAGAGTCTTGATGTAGAGATCCTTGAAGTGACCGGGAAGATCACGGAGAATGCATGCAAGTATTACGATGATCAGTCCGCTTCCGGTTCCCTTGTTGTTGATGAGTTCAATGCACCAGCCGAAGAAAGCGGCACCGGCAGCCAGACATATACCTGCAAGGCAGATCGCAACCCAGTAGTTCATGTTTGTCCAAATGTGATTTCTCATGCCTGTGCAGTAAAGGACTGCGAAAACGACATCAGCTATAACGGCTGCGAACCTTGTGTATTTCTGAATGATCTTTGTTCCCTCTTCACCAGTCTGTGCGATGGCACGGAGCTTGGGAACCGCGATCGTAACGATCTGCATTACTATTGAAGCCAGGAGAAACGGATAGAGACCCAGGCTCGTGATCGCAACATTGCCAAGAGCCTTAAAAGACATGACATCCAGAAGGACACCAGTGTCTCCCCATTTCGCAATCGCCGCCGAAGCTCCGGCATGGTCGATTCCCGGTACGGGAACAAGTGAAAGCAGGGCAAGGACCGAAAGGATCAGAAAGGTGAACCACATCTTCTTTCTGAGTTCTGGCACCTTGTAACTATCCGTAAATGTACTCATTAAAAAACTTCTCCTTAAATACGCGCATAAAAACAGCGTCAGTATTATAGCGCATATTTTTCCTTTTTTTAAGTTCGTTTTAAGAACTGCCCGCATAATATGCTCATCGAACCCCCGCCGGGGGTAATTCGGTATACGGAAAAAGGAGTTGATTAACATGAAACATAAGAAGATCATCGCGCTTTTGACGGCTGCGGCAATAATGGGATCACTGGCCGGCTGCAAGGCCGGAAACAAGCCCGGACAGGCACCTGCCGATGACGGGCAGGTCTCTCCGCCGGTTGAAACTCAAGCTCCGGTCGAATCAAATGCTACGCAGGCTGTCGGCAGGGTTTCCTCAATCGATGGTTCAAAGATAACTATCGAGAACGGGGAACTTAAGGCCCGCACTCCCGGCAGCGGCAGTAAAGGCAGCGGGAACAGAAAAGACCGTTCCGGCGATAGGACAAGGCCTACCGGTGACGATAACAGAGAAAACCGTTCTTTCGGATCAGGTTACACTTTCAATGCTACCGGCGGCAATTCCACCTTCGATCTTTCAGGCCTGACACAGATCACGATCGAAAACGATACCGACGACACTCCTGACACCATAGGAGAGATCAAGACAGGCGATGTTGTCGTGATCGAGGTCGGCAAAGACGGAAAAGCAACTTCACTGACCGTAAAGTCACTGAGCGGAAGACAGAAAAACAGGACCAGTTCGGGCGGAAGCATCAGCCGTACAAAAAACAGCGGCGGAAACCGCAGATCTGACGATGTGTAAAAACGATATCAGTGATAGCCTTCGTACTTCCAGTTCGAGCGTTCCCAAACATTGCCCTTTACTGAATACCACTGGGATCTGTCGAAGGTATTGGTCCCGTTCTTAAGAACATCCCAGGCTCCCGAGAAGATCACCTTCTGGGGAGCCTTTTTTATCTCCGGAGCATTCAGCGGATTTCCGCTGAAAGGATTTACTGCATTTTTAACCAGTCCGTTTGTAGCCAGAGCGGGTGTGTCGGCATTCGTCATGAACTCATCAGAGATCTTGAAGCCCTTGCTTCCGAAATCCTTATACATAAAGAGCGGGATGAAGCCCTGGGCATCGAAATCCGCACCCTCATTGCTGAAGAAGAGTTCCTCGTACTGTCCTACGGGATAAGCGTGGTCTGAAACGATGATTATCCTAGTATTGTCGTAAACGCCCTGCTCTTTCAGATAATCAAGCCATTTTCCGACCGAAAGAAACGCAGCCGTGTTCATCTCGTAGAAGACATACTGCGGTATGGTCTCCATCTTGAGCTGCTTGCCGTCGAGAATAAACCTTTCCTTATGCGTTTCATCATACTCGATGTTGTTGATATAGTATTTCGGCTCATATTCAGGTTCCGAGAGCATGGACATGTCATGCGTGGATTTGTTGGCGAAGATAACGAGCTTGTTACCCGAACCGGTGACCTTTGTCATCTGTTTCATGGACTTGAGCGCATAGTATTCAGCTTCAAAGCTGAGATAATGACCGAGGGCGCGTGAGGTACCGTCAACGACCTGGAACGACGAACTCGCCTCGCCGCTTATAGGACCGGTCGAGTTGTATCTTCCCTTGTCGTAAAGATAAGGCTGGATTGCGACCGGAACAGACTTGAAGAGGCTGTAGCAAAACAGATTGCGGCAGAGAACGCTTTCGAGGTTGGCGCACTTTTCGGGAAGATCAGGAAGATAGTGATACCCGGTGTTGTATGCTTTAAGCCCCTCGAAATCCTTGAAAACAGTGAGATCCGGGATCCAGCTGTACCCGGCATATGTAGGGTTGATGAATGTGCACTCCCACCCTTCTTTTACGAACACGCTTGGCATGACCTTGAGAGCCTCATTCTGCTTGTCAGCCAGGCTCTCGTTGCTGCGTTCATTGATCTTTTCAGGAGTGTAATCATATCCTCCGTAAAGGGCCGGAGAAGCGAAATTCGTGCTCATGCCGTAGGAAAGCGAGTTCCTGTACCATGTAAACCCGTCAAAGCTCTGTTTGAGCTGCGGCTGCTCATTCATGATATAAGGAACCATCGAGCCGATCGCACGGTCAAGCATTATGACGACAACGTTGTTTCCGTCCCTGGACAGGGTAAACTCGGCAGCTTCGGGTGAATAGCCGTTAAACGCAAGTTTGTACTGATCGTTGATCTTGGATATGTTTCCGATTGATATGATGACCAGGGCCACAGCTCCGCAGGCAGCCGCCACCGACGGGAACGATCTTGTGAATTTCAGGAGCAAGATGCAGACCCCTGTCGCAAAGAGAAGGAAAACTGCGTCCCATATCTTGTTCTCGGTGTCAAAGACTGCGCCGTTGATATATTGGAGTGTTTCGACCATGTCACCGAAATGGTTGCTGTACATGGCATTGTTGAGCAGCGCACCCGCGCATAACACGAACATGACCTTGCTCATCAGGCTCCTGCCCTTTGGCGATGCAAGATAATAGAACAGTCCGCACCAGATAATGAACAGACCTGCTCCGGTAAGAAGCGGATAGAACAGATATAACGCGGGATTGCTCATCGTGTATCTGTTCATGAACTCCTGCGGGGAAGCCGAAAGAACATTGGAAGGGATGAAGAATCCCGTGAACACCGCAAGGAATACGGCAGAAGCCGCGAAAAGGATATTTGAACGCATGGCCACAGCGCGGTCAGGCTTTTCGGCGTTCTTCTTCGAATCAGCCTCCTGTTTCTTTTTGCCGCGGCGGATGACCATGACGATATTCTTTCCGAGTGAAAAGACATTGTTTAATGTCCAGTAGAGGACGAGTCCCGACGGCGAATTGTAAAGGAATACAAGAAAAACGGCAGCGATCAGGTACATCTGGATCTTCGACTTGAGCGGAAGTCCTTTACCGTAGATCACGCCCGAAATGATGTTTACGAGGGTCATCAGGATCGGAAGGACATTTACCGCGATGCCTCCTGCTACGAGCAGTCCGTCCGGAGCGCTTAAGTCCCTGATGGGGCCTGCCGAAGCACCGGAAAGGATGCTGCATCCTGAAAGCATTCTGTATGCCGCGATGAAGAACGGTATCTGAAGGAGCAGTGAGACAGAGCTCTTAAGCACGTTCATCGGGCTGTAATCGTTCTGCCTGTAGTATGTCTGAAGGATCATGAAGCGTTCGTCGCCCTTGAATGACTCCCTGATGTGCTTGATGACGGGAGCGAGCCTGATCTCTTTTTCCCTGGCTTCTTCCTGGATGCTGTCCGCACGTCTGTACAGAGGAAGGACGACCAGGTTGAATACAAGGCTCAGGATCACGATCGAAATGACGGCGTTGCCTGAGGATTTGAATATGATCGAGAAAACTATCTCGAAAAGAAGCTCGATCGGATAGATGATCAGGGTGTAGAGCGCCGTCAGAAACGTCATCAGCCGTTTCCTCCGGTGTAAAGGCGTCTGACTCTCTTGCCGACTACGCATGTGATCTCATAGTTGATCGTTCCGATCCTGTCCGCGAGATCATCAGCCAGCCTGTCCCTGCCGAAAACGATCACCTTGTCTCCGACCTTGGGCCTGACCTTCATGTCAGTCGTATCCACCATGCACATATCCATGCATACGTTTCCGATTATCGGGCACTTCTCCCCGTCTATGACGAGTTCAAACCCGTTTGAAAGGCGCCTGGAAAGTCCGTCGGCATAACCGATACCGACCGTAGCGACCTCAGTCTCGCGTTCTGCCGTGAAATGCCTGCCGTAGCTGACTGTTGCGCCGGCGGGGATCCTCTTAACGTGAATGACCTTGGCATACCAAGTCATCACCGGGATCAGATCGGGCTTTACCGGAGGCTTAGGGCATCCGGGAGGCATCAGTCCGTAAAGGATTATGCCCGCTCTTACCAGGTCCAGATGCATCTGTGGGAATCTCATGATTCCCGCACTGTTGCATATGTGCTTCTTCTCGAAAACGATGCCCTCGTTCTCGAGCACCTTTATCTGTTTGGTGAAAGCATCAAACTGCTTCATCGTATAAGCATCATCATCGGTATCGGCCACCGCGAAATGCGAGAATACGCCGTACGGTATGATCCCCGGGAGCCTGCAGCTCCTGATTATGTCTTCGGTTCCTGTTCCGTCCGTGGCAAATCCGATGCGTCCCATGCCGGTATCGAGCTTGATGTGAACCTTTATCTTCTTGCCCTGAGATACGGCCTCGTCCGAAAGAGCCTTGGCGATGTCATAGGAATAAACGGCCTGCTCTATATCGAATCTGACGGCATCCGCATAGCGGCTTCTGTCCGTAAACCCAAGGGTCATCATGGGAGCTGTTATTCCGCGGCGTCTAAGATCGACCGCCTCATCGATCGTTGCAAGGCACAGACCCGCCGCACCGCATTCAAGAAGCGTTGTGGCAGTCTCATAAGCGCCGTGTCCGTAAGCATCGGCCTTTACGACCGCAAGTATTCCGGCTCCGGGGCTTGTGACCTTCCTTATCTCAGCGAAATTATGTTTTAAAGCGTCGAGATCTATCTCAACACATGAACGGTCATAGTAATCGGATTTCTGAACGTTTTCAAAACCTTCCATATTTACTCAGTTCCAACCCGCTTTCTTAAAGGCTTCCGGGAGAAATTCCCCGAGATCCGAAGGAAGCATTGCCCTTGCCCCGTATTTTGCCGATGCAAGAAGACCCGCTTCGGAGTGGATCTTCACGGCCGCACAGGCTGCTTCCTCAGGCTGAACGCCCTGCGAAAGGAACCCTGCCAAAAGTCCCGCGAGAACATCGCCTGATCCGCCTTTGGCAAGACCGCTGTTCTCCGCATCATTGATATACATGCGTCCGCCCGGAACTGCAATGACCGTTTTGCTGTTCTTGAGAACGATTACGCTGTTCAGCTTTTTGGCAAGCTTCATGGCAGCTGCAGCCGAAGATTCGTTGGGATCAATACCCTCAACGCCTGCCGATATCCTGGCAAACTCGCCCATATGGGGAGTCAGGACCGCAGGGACCTCTCTGTGTCTCAAAAGCGGAAGGATGTGTTCCTTATCATGTGCAGCGGCACTCAGCGCTCCCGCATCGATCACAAGTTTTTTCGCATCGCGTATAAAGAGTCCCAGAAGCGGAAGGATATTGAGATCGTCAGAAGGAATTCCGGGGCCGATAAGAAGTGAATCAGCCTTTTCCAGAAGGCGCGCCGCAGATCTGAGAACGCCCGAGGGCATGCCGTCGCGGAGCGACTGAAGCGCACAGGGATGATTGGCGCTTATGGCATCAAGTGTCCTTGAGTCTGAATAAACACGGACAAGGCCGCACCCGGATCTGAGTGCCGCGCCGCAGGCAAGCACTGCCGCACCCGGCATGTACTCGGAGCCTGCCGTGATCAGACAGGTGCCGAAAGTTCCCTTGTATCCGGAATCCGGACGTTCGGGAGCCATGCTCTTTACCAGTTCATCTGTAAGGACAATTCCGCCAGTCTCACTCATGTTTTTCCTCATCCCTTCCGGGTACAAGATCTTCGTTCCTTATGCTGCTGATAAGGCCGATATCGAACGGTGTTTCCTGATATACGTAATAGTTGAGCCAGTTGGTGTACATGAGGGTCGCTGACGATCTCCATCTGAGGAGCGCGCCTTTGGACGGATCGTCGTCGATGTAGTAGTTTACCGGCAGCGCGGTATCGAGTCCTGCGCCCTGGTCCCTCTTATATTCCCTGTCAAGGGTCTCCCTGTCGTATTCCGAATGACCGGTGATGAATATCTGGCGTCCGTGCAGGTCTGAAACCGCATAGATGCCGCATTCGTCTGATTCGGAAAGGATCCTGAGTTCCTTGTGCTTGACTATGTCTTCTTTCCTGATCTCGGTATAGCGGGAATGGGGGACATAAAAAACGTCATCAAATCCCCTGAAGAGCTTTACCGGTCTGCTGTATGTCATCGAGTGCTCGAAAACGCCGAAGACCTTCCTGTCGAGAACGTACTTCGGTACGCCGTAATGATAGTATAGTCCCGCAAACGCCGCCCAGCACAGATGCAGTGTCGAATAAACGTGTGTCTTGCTCCATTCGAGCACCTGGCAGAGTTCTTCCCAGTAATCGACCTTTTCAAAAGGAAGCTTTTCGACAGGCGCGCCGGTGATGATCATGCCGTCGAAATACTGGTCCTTTATCTTGTCGAATGTCTCATAATACTTGGTAAGATGTGCCGCACTGGTGTGCGTCGACTGATGTGAAGCCATGCAGAGCAGTTCGATGTCGATCTGAATGGGCGTGTTGGAAAGCGCTCTTAAGAGCTGGGTTTCCGTCGTGATCTTGTCAGGCATGAGATTGAGTATGACAAGTTTGAGCGCTCTTATGTCCTGGGACAGAGCGCGGTTCTCTTCCATAACAAATATTCTTTCCTTCTCGAGGATCTGCCTCGCAGGAAGATTGTCTGATATTCTGATAGGCATTATTTGCCTCCTTCGTTAACCGCTGATAAATTCGTTCAGGATGGATTCCGCGGGAACCTGCTCAGGACTGACTACGGGAATCTTGTCGAGATGGCCGATCAGCTTCGAAGCTTTGGCCAGAGCCGCGGAAAGATCCGCAAAAGGCTTGCCCGTGTTGGATTTCTCCATAAACACGCTCGGCTCGATAGTACCCTTCTCCACCTTTTTCAGAGCTGACTGGATGTCGCTCAGGGCAAGAGGCGCGATTATAAGGCTCTCATATGCAAGGAACGAATTGACGTGATAGTCTGCTTCGGTAAGGTATTCAGTGTAATACTTTTCCTCTGATTTGCTGATCATGGGCCAGTAATCGATCGTCGCGATGGCATGTGCGCTTCTGTGCCTGTTATCCCTGACGATCCTTCTGAGCATGCGGATCTCGTTGCTGTCCATGAGCTTGGTATCGCAGTAAACATTGCCGTAGGGCATTATGAAGACCTTGGCGCACATATCTTTGAAATCACCTGAGATCTTCTTGTTGAGCCCGTGGAGTCCCTCAACGACGAGAACGCCGTCATCACCCAGTGTGATCGCATTCTCGGGGCTGCCTTCCTGCTGTGTTCTTGTATGAAAATCAAAGAACGGCGGTATTACTGTCTCACCGTTAATGATCCTTGCGATATCACTCTGGATCCTGTCAACGTCGAGTGCATCGATGGTCTCGAAATCCGGTCTTCCTTCTCTGTCGCAAACGATATCCTTAAGATTGTAGTAATCGTCCAGAGAAAGATGGCATGCCTTGCGGCCGGCCTCAGTGATGGTCTTTGCAAGCCTTAATGTGAAAGTGGTCTTGCCGGAAGAAGTAGGACCTGAAACGAAGATCGCCTTTTTTCCTTTATCCTCGCAGATCATCTTGCAAATGCTGTCGATCCTGCTCAGAAATGACTTTTCCGATTCAGCGATGAATTTCGGAAGATTCTTCTCTCCGAGACTCTCTTCGAGCTCTTCAACGGTAATGTCTATTCTGTCTCTAAGCTCTGCCATACTTTTCCTCCTGTTTCCGCGAAAAGAGATTCAAACCGAAGGAAATCAATGCTTCGAGGGGAAGAATCTCTTAAGTATCAATGTGTTTATAAGCCAATCCCAGACAAACTGACAGATCCTGAAAGCGATATAGATAAGGCCGGGAATGACCATTACTATAACGAGATTTATCAGGAACACGAGCACTACGTGGAGTCCTCCGGCCAGAACGCCCGTAACCGTGGCAAACGATCCGGAACTTGCCGCATATTTGGTCGTGTATGTCTCAAGCGTCTTGTTGAGATAATCAATGATGAATGTCTGGAGATCACCCACATTTACCGTGAGTTTCGGGAGCATTATGCTCACCGTAAAACTGAGAACGAGATAAGATTTGAATATCTTCTCTGCCAATATGATCAACTTGCCCCATAAGGGCATTCGATAGTATCTGAAGCAAATGAAGGGGCTCGCCACGAAAAGCACGATGAACATGGCCAGCATGGGCATGCCGAAATCACCGCACCACAAAAGCTTTCTGCCTAGGATATAAGTGTAAAGAACAATGCAGTTGCAAAGGAGCCCATAGATTATGAAGAGCCAGAAATGCTTTCTGTTCTCATAATCGGTGTCGCTCCACAGTTTGCCGAGCATCAATCCTTCAAGATAATCCAAATGGCCGTCCCTCCGAAAGTTTAACCTTTAAATTTTATCACATAAGGTGTCCTACGGCTACTTGCCGGATCAGAGACCTTCTATTTCATCGCGTCCGCAGCTCATAACTATCTTCTCGCAAAGATCCTCGTAAGAGATGCCCGCAACCTTGGCAGCTTCCGGGAGCAGTGAAGTGTTTGTCATACCCGGAAGATTGTTTGCTTCTATGAACCAGAATTCATGCTTTTCCTCATCGTAGATCATGTCGATCCTTCCGTACTGGTTCATTCTGAGCAGCTCAAATATCCTGACGGAAAGCTCCTGGCACTTCTTGTAGTCAGCCTCGTTGATCTGTGCCGGGCATACATGAGTGGTAAGACCGTTCTGGTACTTGTTCTTGTAATCATAGAAACCTTCATGGGGAATGATCTCCGTGATCGGAAGCGCCTTGTGGCCTACCACGCTGATCGTGACCTCACGTCCCTTGATGAACTGTTCGACGAGGATCATCTGCTTGTAAGATGCAGCCCACGCAACAGCGGGAGCGAACTCCTCTTCAGTCTTTACTATTGAAACGCCGCAGGAAGAACCGCAGCCGATAGGCTTGATGACACACGGAATGCCGATCTCCGCCTTTATCCTTTCGGGAGTGATTTCCTCATATTTTCCGATTATCCATTTGGCTGTCGGAATGCCGTAACCTGCGACCAGGGACTTGGAGAGAGCCTTGTCCATGGCGATAGCGCATCCAAGATAGCCGCAGCCGGTGTATTTAACGTCATATGCGTCAAGAAGTGCCTGAACCTGGCCGTTCTCGCCGTGTGAGCCGTGAAGTCCGAGGAATACCCTGTCGGCATACTGGCAGAGTTCGATAACCCTGGGGCCGACCCACTGTCTTCTGCCGCCGTGCTGCCTGATTATCTCTTCAAGATCAGGCTCCTTTTCGGGAATGTCGTATGAAAACGGATTGATCGTGCCGCGGCGGAAGAAGCTCTCTGCCGGGCGGTCGTTCTCGATGCCTACATAAAGATCAACAAGCGCAACTTCATGTCCTTTTGAAAGAAGAGCGTTCGCAATGAGACTTGCGGATTTGAGCGATACATCACGCTCCGGCGACAGACCGCCGCCCAAAACAGTTATTTTCATGAAATACCTTTCTTTTGCCAAAGTATGTGTAGATTATAGTCCATTTTCACAAATCTTTTCGCCCCATTGTATGAAACTGTTATAAGTTTGTAAAACTTGCCTATTTTATTAATTGATATAATTATTTAAATCGTTTGAAGGGAGATTTTATGCTCGCAATTTTATATTTATGCGTATGTGCCATAACCGGAATGGTCCTTGTGGCAATATGCGTCCCTGATGTAAGACGCTTGTATTTGGCTTGCGCACCTTCAGTCAAGGCGATCGAAAACATACCGAGCACCCTGTTCGTAGTTGCAGCCGGAACAGTATCCGGAATGATTCTTGTTCCGTTCGTGAATTATTATGTAATCCTCGGTCTGTCTTATTTCGTTGCAAGCGACAAGCTATGTATGAAGATCGGCTTTATGGTAACGGCCGCCTTATTCTTCTGGCTCGTCCTCACCTGCCTTATTACAGTCAACCGCAGGCGCATTAAGAGCGAAGAAGAGGAAAACCCCGGTTACGTCAAGCTTCCCGGTTACGTCAACAAGCCGTCAAACACCATCTTCTACAGCTTTTTCATCCTGCTGACTGCGATCGTTTCGGCTTTCCTCATGTTCTACACATACAGGATCGACCACGGTTCGCTCATCAACGGCTATTCGACTTTCTCGGATCTTTCCCCCCACACCGCAATGGTCTCATCATTCGGCAAGGGCTTTAACTTCCCTACACAGTACATGCATTTCTCGGGCGACGGCATCAAGTATCACTTCCTTTTCTACTTCCTTGCCGGAATGCTCGAGTATCTTGGTTTCCCGATCGATTACGCGCTCAACATTCCTTCCATTCTTGCAATGGTCTGCGCAATGATCCTTCTGGGCCTTTTGGCTGCTCTTCTTTCCGGAAGGCGCCTCGCATTTGCGATCTCACCTGTGCTTGTATTCCTGCGCAGTTCGCTCAATGTATTCATCCACATCGGCAAGCTCACGGCTGAAGGAAACTCCATTCCCGGTGCCATCGGCCTTATCATGCAGGAAGCTTCCTGGTATGAAGTAACCCCTTATGACAGCTGGGGCATCTGGGCGATCAACGTCTATCCCAATCAGCGTCACCTTATGCTCGGCGTTGCCGTTATCATCCTCTGCGTTATACTTTTCATCCCGTTCGTAAGGAGAATGTGCATCTCAGTCATGAGCGCAGGCTCTTTCGGCGGCGGCATCAAAGCTTTCCTGTTCTCACGCAACGCATGGGTTGCAAGGAAGAACGATCCGCTCTCAGGCGGAACGGTAGCTCTCTATACCTGCCTGCTCGTGATCGCCATGCCCTATTTCCACGGATCATGCCTCATCTCACTCCTTCTCGTACTGTTTGGAATGGCGCTTGTTTCAGAGAGCAGACTCCTCCATCTTATTGTTGCAGCATGCGCTGTCTGCTCTTCATACATTCAGACTTTTGCACTCTCAGGCGGTGCCTCGAGCGTCATCAACCTGAAGTTTGCGCCCGGCTTCCTCTTTAGTGAGGATACGACAGCGATCACGGCTGATGCTCTTCTCAAATGGGGACAGTACCTGATCACCGTTACGGGAGCCACCCTTGTTATCGCGATCCTCTGCAATGTCATCCTCCTGATCCATGATATCGTTAAGAAAAAGCCCGTGTACAGATTCTTCCTCTCACTGGCTTTCCTTAACCCGCTTATCTTCGCGTTCCTGTTCCAGGTTTCTCTCGAGATGCTTGCCAACCACAAGTTCATCCAGATCTCGCTTATCCTGGCTGATGCTTTCGTGGCAATATTCCTCGCCAACCTCTTCATCGTTCCCGGACGCCGCAAGCAGGCCGAAGCTTTGGCAGCTGATGCTGACATTGCCGATGAGACAGAAGATGAAGAAGAGTCTTCCGAAGAAGAAACCGTTTCCGATGCCCAAAAGCTTGAGGCCGGCGATGAAAAGGCTGAAAAAGACGGTGAGATCGCGCCCGTCACCGCTGATAAGGATGAAGACGAAGATGACGAGCCTTTCGAAGTCCTGACAGATGAAGATGAGGATAAAAAGGATCTTCCCGAAAAGACCGAAAAAGATCCTTCTGAAGACAAGACTGAGGATAAGAAGGAAGAAAAGGCTGACGAAGACGGCAAGTCTTCCGAAAGCAGCGAGGCTGACGATTCTGACGATGCAGACGTTGCATCTGATGACCGCGTTCTCGAAAAGTTCCCTTCCGAGACTTCAGTTTCCATGAGACCCGGCAATATCGTCAATTCAAAGAATGAGGAAGACACCAAGGAAGAAGATCCCGCTGAAGAGACTCCTTCCGAGGAGGAAGCAAAAAAAGATGTCAAAGCTTCCGAAGAAACTGAAGAATCTTTCCCCAAGGAAGATACTGTCTCTATGAGGCCCGGCAGTCTTGCAAATACCGTCAAAGAATACGACGTTTCCGAAAAGGATGACTCCAAGGAAAAATCCGAGGAAGAAACCGGAACTGAAACTGATGAAGAAAAGAAAGAAGAAGTTCCTGAAGAAACTGAAGAGCTTCCGTTCGAAGTACTCGATGACGATACCGAAGACAAATTACCGGCAGAAGTCAAAGATGATGACAAGGAAGTAAAGGATACTTCTGGTGACAAGTCCGAAAAAGACATTTCTGAAGATGTCAAAAAAGAAAAGGAAGACGACACGGATGAGGACAACGGAGAAGACGTCTCCGATATGGTCCTCGAGCACGAAGAGATCGTCTCCGACAAGAACAAGGGCATGCCTGTTGCTGTCTGGGCAGTTTTCGAGATCTTCGGAGTGCTCGCTGCCATCATCCTTCTCATCGGACTCATCGGCACCGGCATTTCGGAATGGGCAACATATATCAATATCAATTCCACTCCGATGGCCGTAAACACGAATTCGCCCGTAACTGAATGGGTGTTGAAGAATACCGAACCTGATGACGTATTCCTTACACCTGAGTGGTCCATGAACAGATTCCTGCTCACCGGACGTGCCATGTACTACGGCTGGCCTTACTACGCATGGTCAGCAGGCCACGACACCAACACCCGTGACAAGATCTACATCTGGCTCATTTCAGGCTGTGGCGGCGACATCAACGAGTTCAAGCGCTATTGCAAGGAACGCGGCATCCGCTACCTCATAGCCGATCCTGAATTCGAAGACGGTGATTACGGCGAAGGCGTATACTTCAACCGTGAGTTCTTTGAACAGAACCTCCAGCAGGTCGCTTACTTCACCGAAGAGAACACTGTCATCTACAAGATCTACTGACAGGTCTGACTTTAAAGATCATAAAAGGGATGTCTCAAACGGCATCCCTTTTCTTTTGTCCGCTGACCGGCGGTAATCTCAAATGTAAAAGGGCCGCCTCAAAGAGACGACCCTTTCACACTCATTTTCCCTAAAGAGCAACATTTCTTCACCGGTGCGGATGGCCGCAACGGTAAGTAATGTTACGAATCTTCTTCTACCTTTGCCTCAGCTATAACCTTCTGAGCAACTTCATCAGGTGCGGGTTCATAGCGGACATGTTCCATTGAGAACCATCCTCTGCCCTGAGTCATTGACTTAAGATCTGTAGCATATTCAAGCATCTCGGCTGTAGGAACTTCTGCATTGACTACAGAACCGAACTCGTCTGCATCGATGCCCATTATCCTTCCGCGTCGCTTGTTGAGGTCGCCCATGATATCGCCCTGCTTGTCCTCGGGAATGTGGACCTCAACCTTGCTGATGGGTTCGAGGAGAACAGGACCGGCCTGTGTCATACCTGCCTTGAAGGCGAGGTTGGCAGCGATCTTGAACGCCATTTCTGAAGAGTCTACCGGGTGGTAGGAACCGTCGACCAGCGTAGCCTTGAGGTTAACTACCGGGTAACCTGCGAGAACGCCCTTCTTTACGGATTCCTGGAGACCCTTCTCGACTGCCGGGAAGTAGTTCTTAGGAACGGCACCGCCGAAGACCTTCTCTTCGAATACGAGTTCTTCAGAATCGTAGTTGGGTTCAAACTCAACCCAGACGTCACCGTACTGGCCGTGGCCACCGGACTGCTTCTTATGCTTACCCTGAACCTTTACCTTCTTGCGGATAGCCTCACGGTAAGGAACTCTGGGCGCATCAAGCGAGCAGTTGACGTTGTAGATCGACTTGAGCTTGCTGATGAGGACTTTGAGCTGCATGTCGCCGAGTCCTGAAAGGACCATCTGCTTAGTCTCAGGATTGGTCTCAACCTTGAAGCAATGATCTTCGTCACCGAGCTTTGTAAGTCCGTTGATGATCTTATCTTCCTCACCCTTCTTATCGGGAACGATGCTCTTGGAAAGAACGGGTGTCGGGAACTTGATCTTAGGCATCTCGAGAACGCGCGCCTTATCGCACAATGTATCGTTGGTGTCTGTATTAGCAAGCTTTGAAGCAGCACCGATGTCACCGGCGGTAACCTTGTCGGTAGCTATCTGCTCTTTACCGCGCAGATAGAACAGGCCGCCGATCCTCTCGTCCTTGCCCTTTGTGGCATTGTAGACGGTGGAGTTAGCACGGAGAGTTCCCGCGTTGACCTTGAAGATGCTGATCTTACCGACGAACGGGTCAGAGATCGTCTTAAATACGAATGCAGCGAGCGGATCCTCGAGTGAGCAGGAAACCATCTGTGTGCTTCCGTCGGGGAGTGTCGCTTCAAGAGCAGGCTTCTTTCCTGCCGGAGGTGTATCCTTCGAGATACAGTTGAGCAGGAAGTCGATGCCCCAGTTCATGAAAGCTGAACCGCAGTAGATCGGGTGAAGCTTACCTTCACGGAAACCTGCATGAACGCCGTGACGGAACTCGTCCTCTGTAAAAGGCTCGCCTGCGAAGAACTTCTCCATGAGAGCATCGTCAGCTTCTGCAACGACTTCGTTGACCTTGTTCTGGAGCTCATCGACTCTCTCGTTGTATTCTTCGGGAAGCGGATACTCAACAAACTTGCCCGTACCCTTCTCGATGCTGAAAGCCTTGCGGTTCATAACGTCGACGATACCTGTCATCTGGCCGTCCTTCATGATAGGGAAAGAAAGCGGGATGACTGAAGGTCCGTAACGCTCCATCATACGGGCAGCGACTGCTTCAAAGTCAGCATTGGGCTCGTCCATTCTGTTCATGAAGAAGAGGAAAGGAACGTTCTTGCCCTTAAGAAGTCTGATAGCCTTCTCGGAGCCGACGGAAGTGCCGCCCTTCGCGGAAATCATGATGACACCGGAATCGGCAATCCTTATTCCGCTCATCTCTTCGCCCAGGAAATCGAAGTCACCGGGTGTGTCGATGATATTGATCTTGCTGCCCTTGTACTCACAGCAGGCAACGGA
>JAIKZM010000014.1 GCA_024682215.1 Saccharofermentans sp.
CAAGCTGTACTCCGGTTCCTTTCGAGCTGTACACCTTATCGAAGAAAGCATCGTATTCTTCCCGACTATTAAAATTATTATAATAAAGAATATGATTACTATCTTGCCGTACTGTTGCGATTATGTGAAATATCTTTGTCGCGTTTGGTAAATATATTACAACGTACTGCGGATCCTTATTTATATCCGTCTTGGCCATTGTTGCCTGGAGCGTTCCGAACATAGATCCGTCGCTCTTTCTGTGTCCGTAGATAATGGTAACCGGATCCTCAAAGTCAGGTCTGTTATACGAATTCTCGATATAGAATGAGCCCTTCTTTGAGTATTTGCCGTTAGGACCGTGTGACAGATAGTAAGCATCGTCCTTCTTGCTCATAAGTATAGGCTGATTGATATAAGGAGCCGTCATGTAGAGCCAGCCGATTATCTCGTTATTGGACTTCTTGAGCTGATCAAAATCGATTATGTTCGTGTACTGACTGTCAGGATCGAATTCGCCTGATGTCGTTTCACCGGGTTCGCTGCCCGGATTAGTCTCGCTTGTTGCTGAAGGCTCTATCTTAGAAGGCATGGAAGGATAAGTAAAATCAACATCTTCATCCACACTTCCGGAATTTGAGATCGGCATGTCAATGTAGCCGTTCTCCCAGAAGAAATAGAAAAGCAAGACTGCTCCCGATACAAACATCACTGCACTTAAGACTGTATAAAGTAGTCTTTTTGCGTTCATTTGACGTTTCTCCTCTACCTTAAAGTGCCTGTTCAAAGACCGTACGGCTCATACGTTCAATATGGTCCAGAGCACCCTTCTTATCAACTTTCTCTATAATTGACAGAGCTTCTGACAGATTAGGCCTTCTCTCATCCAGGTTGTGGCTGTCTGAACCCAGAAGGTCTATCTTTCCTTTCTTAAGGAATTTGACTGCCTTTGATGCCGTCTTTTTCTCAATGAAGAACTCGGCATTGCACTGAATAAGATGATTCGGATTGTCTACCAGTCTTCTTACGAGCTTCTTGTCCTGATCCATGTATCTTTCGATGTGAGCGATTATCACATGTAGACCCAATACAGTAGAGATCTCTTCTATCTCATCTATGAATACGGGCTGCCAGTCCCTGAAAGGCATCTCTATCAGGATATAGTCGCTCCTGCCGATGCAGAGTTTCTCCAGATCTTCCGCCCTGCTCATCCCCCTGAAATAGTGGACTTCGGCTCCCACAAGATGCCTGGGAGGATTATCAAGTTCCCCTAAGTGTGACTCCAGTTCATGAAGTGCCTTGTCGCGTCTTTCAAGGAAAGTCTGAGGATCGTTCTGAGCCGCATAGAAGTGCGGGGTAAAGATAACGCCTTCTATTCCCTGTTCGGATTCACGCCTGAGCATCTCCAGCGACATCTGTACATCTTTGCTGCCGTCGTCTATGCCCGGGAGTATGTGACAGTGGACATCAAACATCAGTTCTTAGACTTGCTCTTACGGCTTGCGTCAGCATAACCGTACTTATATTTCTTGCCGTATCCGTACTTATACTTGTTGAGCTTGGATTCGGAATCGTTATATACGAATCCGATGACCTTAGCACCGACAAGCTTGCACTGTCTTAATGCATAGTCAAGATCCGATACGTTCGTATAGTCGTTCCTTACCACGAGGACAAGTCCGTCCGTGCATCTTGAAGCAACAAGAGCATCAGAGACCTCGCCTATGGGAGGAAGGTCGATAAGTACAACATCGTAAGCCTCAGCAAGGTTATCGATGAGAGTTGCAAACTGCTTGGAGCCTAAGAGCTCTGAAGGATTCGGCGGGATGTCGCCGGCCTGCAGGAAGTCAAAGCCCTGGATCAAGACATCCTTATGAAGTGTTGCCTTTTCAGTGCTTACGCCTGCCAGGAAGTTTGAGACACCGACTGCCTTGGGCATTCCGAGCTTCTTTCTGAGTGTGGGAAGTCTTAAGTCACACTCTACTAAGATGACCTTTCTTCCGCTCTCAGCGATCGAATATGCAAGGTTGATAATGGTAAGTGACTTGCCTTCGCCGTGTACTGAACTTGTGATCCCGATAACCCTTGCGTTACGGTCGTTACGCTTGGTGCAGAACATCAGGTTAGTTCTTAAGAGGTTATAAGCCTCACGGCCTTCAAAGCTCAGCTGTGCACCGATGATGTTGTTGCTGTTATCCATGCTTCCAAGAGCTGATTTTTTCTTATCTGCCATGATCACTTACCCCCTTCCTTTGAAGATTTGTTTGATGCGTTCTTCTTTGCCTTCTCACTGGCCTTGGCATAAGAACTGCCGTAACCGTAATATCCGCCTGATGTCTCGGCAAAAAGGTTCGGGATATTGGCAAGGACAGGGATGTCCTTGTATGTCTCGATGAGGTAATCCTCTTCCCTGATCGTTGTATCCATGAGAGATACGAGGATGATGATGCCGCAAGCTACGACAAAACCCAAAAGCATACCGATCGCGGCATTCTTCTTTAAGCTCGGAGATGTCTTCTGTGTTGCAACGACAGCATAGTCGATGACGCTTACAGATGAACCTTCAACGATCGCTGAGATACCGGATCTCTCATCCACCATGATCTCAACTATCGTATTGCAGATGTGAGCTGCCATCTCAGGATTTGTATCCGTTACTGTGATCTTGAACACAGGGGTCTTGCCCTCAGCACCGCCAGATACCTTTTTAACGAGGTCTTCGTACTTGTAAGGAAGAGCACCCTCTCTTATAGCCTGTTCCAGAGTGGTACGGCTCTTGAGGATAACGGCATAAGTATCGATGAGTGAACTTGATGCTGTAATGTCTCCGCTTGAGATGTTCAGCTTAGTAGAGCCGATGTTAAGCGAATTGTTGTTTACGTACAAAAGCGCCGAAGACTGGTACTTAGGTGTAATGAAGAAAAATGTGAACAGGAAGAATGCGATTCCGCCTACAAGAGCGGCAGCACCGATTATCCATATCTTTTTCCACAGAACCTTGAGCAGCTTGAGCAGATCTATTTCCTGCTCTTCCTGCCTGTTTTGCAGATTGCTTGTCATTAATACAACTCCCTATTTATATGCATATTAATAGTTATAGCTAACTAATCTAATATATCACTTCTTTTATCAATTTCTATTGTAATTTTACCGAAAGTTCTGATTTTTAACCTCTTGCTCTTATATATAGCGACTATCCTGCCGGCCACGGCATGAGGGGTAACGCCCCCTCAAGGCCGCGGGCGGCGCATGCGCGTCAGCGCCAATTTATTCAATAACAATGCCCCGGTAGTTTCCGGGGCATTGCATGATTTCAATTTACATCAGATCTCAGCCGATCTTATCGAGTGCCTGCTTGAGGTCTGCGATGATGTCATCGGGATCTTCCAAGCCTACGGAGAACCTGATGAGGTCACCGGGGATGCCTGCTTCCTTGAGCTGCTCGTCTGTAAGCTGCCTGTGTGTATGAGATGCCGGGTGCAGGAGCAGTGTCTTGCAGTCAGCTACGTGTGTAGCGATCGTAGCGAACTTGAGTGAATCCATGAACTTGATGGACTGCTCTCTTCCGCCCTTTACACCGAAGCACATAACGCCGCATGTGCCGTTCGGGCAGTACTTCTGGGCAAGCTCATACTGTGAGTCTGTCTTAAGTCCCGGATACTTGACCCATGCGATACGGTCATCGCTTGCAAGGAACTCAGCAACCTTCTGTGCATTAGCACAGTGACGTGCCATACGTGCAGGAAGTGACTCGAGTCCGATCTGTACGTAGTAAGCGTTCTGGGGTGACTGGATAGAACCGAAGTCTCTCATGAGCTGAGCTGTTGCCTTTGTGATATACGCGCCCTTGCCGAACTTTGTTGCATATGTGATTCCGTGATAAGACTCGTCAGGTGTGCAAAGGCCGGGGAACTTCTCAGCGTGAGCCATCCAGTCGAAGTTGCCTGAATCGATGATGGCGCCGCCTACTGATGAGCCGTGACCGTCGATGTACTTAGTTGTGGAGTGGGTTACGATGTCGCACCCGAACTCGATAGGTCTGCAGTTGACGGGTGTTGCAAACGTGTTGTCCATTATGAGCGGAATGCCGTTGTTATGGGCAAGCTTTGCAAACTTCTCAATGTCTAAGATATCAACCGTAGGATTTGTGATGGTCTCACCGAATACGCACTTGGTGTTCGGACGGATGTACTTCTGGAGTTCTTCAAGAGGAAGCGTCTGATCTACGAATGTGCATTCAATGCCCATCTTCTTGAATGTAACGCCGAAGAGGTTATATGTTCCGCCGTAGATATTAGCTGATGCGATGAAGTGATCGCCTGCCTCGCAGATGTTGAAAACTGCAAAGAAGTTTGCTGCCTGGCCGGAGCATGTGAGCATGCCGGCTGCGCCGCCTTCCATTGCGCAGAGCTTTGCTGCTACATAGTCGTTGGTGGGGTTCTGAAGCCTTGTGTAGAAATATCCTGCCGCTTCAAGGTCAAAGAGCTTGCCCATGTCCTCTGAAGTGGAATACTTCCATGTCGTGCTCTGGTAGATGGGTACCTGCCTGGGCTCGCCGTTTCCGGGTACATAGCCGCCGTGGAGTGCGATCGTGTCAACTTTGCTCATAGTTATTTCCTTCTTTCACAAAAAATTATTCTTCGTCATCACCTGAAATGGCAAGTGAGCTTACCAGGACGGAAGGCGTAAAGAACTCGCCCTCGCCTGAAGGCAGATTGATTATATCATTACCTACGGCTTCTATGGCCTTAAGTACTTCATAGAAGTTTCCCGCAACCGTGATCTGCTCGACAGGCCTTCCCTGCTTGCCGTTCTCAATGAGATATCCCTCACAAAGAAGCGAGAAATCACCTGAGATAGCATTGAGTCCGGCATGGAGACCCGACAGATCGGTAAGGATTATTCCTTCGCCTGCTTCTTGGCAGAGCTCATCAAACGACTTGTTTCCGGGTTCGACTATAAGGTTTGTCGGGCCTTCCGATACGGAACTGCCGCCCCTGAATCCGTTGCCCGTTGACTTCTTTCCTGCCTTATAAGCTGACCTTAAGTCGTAGAGTGCTGTTGCAAATACGCCTTTGTCGATTATGGCCTTGTCAGTAGTAAGAACACCCTCGTCATCGAACGGGATCTTGGTAAGGGCTTTGTCGTACATCGGCTCTTCCCTGACCGTGAATATGTCGGATGCGATGACCTCGCCCTCCCTGTCTGCAAGCAGAGACAAGCCCCTCTGCATAGGTGTAGCCAGGAAGTTGCTGAAGAATGCCATGAAGAACTGCTGGAATGCTTCGCTCTTTATGACCGTCTTATACTGACCTGACTTGCAGGACTTGGCGCCCATCTTGCCGATTAATATCTCCTTGAACCTTGCAAGGAACTTGTCCATGTCAAAGCTGTCTATGTCATTGCCGATCCAGTAATGGCCGCCGGTCTTGACCGAGCCGTCGGAATCGGTAGCCCTTGCACCTGCATAGATGCTCATGCCGTCGGTATCCCTGTATGAATGCAGTCCTTTCGAGTTGATTATCAGGAACGGTCCCCTGCTGCAGGCAATGGACAGATTATCAACAGCGTCTATCCTGCTGTCCAATGCAAGGATGGCTTTCTCAAGCTTTAATCCGAGCTCGGAGAATGACTTATAGGTATTCTTGGCATATGCATCCGTTATCTGTGAGAAATACAGATCCTTGTTGTTCTCGTCACAGTAAATGAACTGGGGATCCTTGTCGTTCATGACCTCGCAGTTCTCCATTGCAGACTTTAAGAGAAAATCGATCGAACTGTCATCCAATATGTTCGTTGAACAGTAACCCATCTGACCGTTCTTAAGGCCCCTGAATGACAATGTGCTCGTAGCGGAGTTCTCATAGCTTGATACTTCGCCCTTTAATATGTCTATGCTCATAGAGCCGTTCTGGGCAAAAGATGCCTCGCACTCCTCAAAACCGTATTCCATTCCGGCTTTGACGAGCTTTTCCATAAACCTTTCAGCTGTCTTTATATCCATACATTTAGCTCCTTAAGACTCTCTTCCGCCGACCAGGATCGAAGATACCCTGATAGTGGGCTGGCCGACCGTAACAGGAACTCCGCCTGATACTGATCCGCACATTCCTGCAGCGAGCTCCAAGTCATTGCCTACCATGTCGATGTTCTTCAGGATCTCCTGACCTTTGCCGATGAGGGTTGCGCCTCTTACGGGCTCTGCGATCTTGCCGTTCCTGATCATGTAAGCTTCGTTTACGGCAAAGTTAAAGTCACCTGTCGATGTATCAACGGATCCGCCGCCCATATTTGTGCAGTAAAGTCCGTATTCGGTAGCAGCGATAATATCCTTGGGATCCGATTCGCCCTTGCATATATATGTATTGCTCATTCGTGATGTAGGAGCATATGAATAATCCTGACGTCTTGCGCATCCCGTCGGCTTGCAGTTCATCCTTCTGGCACCTAATTCATCAACGAGGTAGTTCTTTAAGATTCCGTTCTCGATGAGAAGGAGATCTGATGAAGTGTTGCCTTCATCATCAGTAGCATAAGAGCCCCACTCGCCGTCTATACGTGCGTTGTCTCTTGCGCTGACGACTGAAGATGCGATCTGCTCGCCTAACTTGTCATTGAAGTAGCTTGCCTTGATACCTACGGCAGTAGCTTCCAACGCATGACCGCATGCCTCATGGAAGATTACGCCGCCGAAACCGTTGCAAAGGATCACGGGCATCTTAGCTGAAGGCGCATATCCTGCGTTGACCATTCTGATAGCGGTATCGCAGGCTTCCTTTGTCTTATCGATGATCGGATACTCGTTGATGAACTCATATCCTCTCATCGTTCCGGGAGCGACCCTGCCGCTCTGCTTCTCATTGTCCTTGGTGGCAATGGTCTCAACAGAGAGCCTGATCCTTCTGGTCGTGTCTTCAGTATTAACTCCTCTTGTGTTGATGACCCTTGCAGTCCTGCATGTCGATGCAAGTCCGCCTGCCACCTGGGTTATGAGAGGATCGTAGTTAAGGGCAAAATCAGATGATTTCCTTAAGAAATCCACCATGTCAGACTTGGCGACCGTCATGGGATCGATCTGAACCGTGGCTTTTGTCGTGGAGCAGAGCTCTTTTAAAGCCTCTATCTTTCCCTTCTCATTGCCCTTTATCGCCGCTGCGGCTTCTTTGGCAAGCTTAAGGAGCACCTCAATATCATTGTCGCTTGAATAGACATATACGGAATTGGTCCCCGCAAGGAGCCTTATTCCGGTGCCTGAATCAAAACCCGTAGAAGCTCTTATTACTTCTCCGTTCAATAATCCTACCGATTTAGACTCGGTGACTTCCTGAAAGACTTCGGCAAAATCCGCCGTGGTGGACATCGCCTGTTCCAATATCCTTTGGACATCACTGTCGTTAAACATATATACCTCTGTATCTAAATTTATATTATCTTTCCAATAACGAATTATAGTTTAGCAGACCTTTTGTGTCTATCTTATTTAAATATGAGGCAGTCAACAAAAAAGACCCTCATTACGAGAGTCTTAGGCAGTCCCTTATGGTTACTTTACTCAGGCTGTCTTGTTTCCTGCAAGTTCTCTGACTTTATCCAAAGACAGGCCAGAACATTCATTCTCGATCCTGGCTTCGTTTCTTACTTCATCCCAAATCTCGCACATATCATCTACTCCCTTCTCAGTTTCTTTAAAAACTCTGACCCTCGCGGCCAACTCCTTATAGCACATATCTTTTGCGTCAGTGCAATAAAAATCGTGCATAAGCCTGCCCAAGGCAGTTTCCTTATTTCTTATTGATCCATTCACATATATTATATGTCTTCCATCTTCAAATTGCATATTAGGCTCTCGTATAACACTGTCA
>JAIKZM010000039.1 GCA_024682215.1 Saccharofermentans sp.
GGCTCAGTCTCACATGAGCAAAACGAAAAAAGACAGCTGATGATCAATATTACTGCCGCAATGCGGGTCTTCATCCTGATATCCTCCCTCAAGTTCATAATCAATATACAGTATAAAAGCGCGAAATGTTGCACCTTCGTAAATAAAATATTTTTTCTTTTTTAAATACAGGTTAGCCTCTGTTTGAGATGTTATAATCGCAATATGATCTTTGATTACACATTTTTTTACATTGAGTCAAATATCATATGCATCATTATCTTTCTGATGATGGTCCTTAAGGAGCTGTCCGTTGCCGGCAGACAGGCCAAGCAGCTCGTTTTTCTCAACATCTGTTTCAGCAACATCATCTATTTCTTAAGTGACATAGGCTGGGTTCAGGTCCTGAACGGTCTCATTCCGCGCACGCGTTTACTGGTATCGGTCTTCAACATAACGAACTCGGTAGTGCTCAGCCTGATCACGGGATTCTGGTTTATCTATGTGGAGCTGTCACAGGGCGAAAAGTATATCACAAGGACCAGACAGCGCATCTATATCCTGCTTCCTGCGATGGTGAGCACCGTCCTGAACATAGTATTATTCGCATTTTTCCCGAATGCCGTAATGGACGCGGAATACAATATCAAGGGGTCTTATAACATTTTCTTCCTGAGCATTCCGGTCATGTATATCATCTTAAGCTGTGTCAGAACGATCATCAGGGCTTTCAGGCGCGAAAACTACGCCGTCAGGGGACAGTACCTCACATGCGCTGTCTATCCGATGATCATCTCGCTGTTCGGTGTCATACAGACCCTCTGGTTCAAGGCTCCGGTATTCTGTTTCGCGAGCACGCTTATGATCCTTTACATCTACATCGTTTCGCTCCATGACCAGGTCTCTATCGATGATCTGACCCGTTTGAACAACAGGAACCAGCTCAAAAAGTACGTCGTCAGTGAATCCGGCAAAGCCGGCGGCGATAAGACGGAACGCTACGTCCTCATGATCGACCTCAACAAGTTCAAGGAGATCAACGACCAGTACGGCCACGTTGAGGGTGACTATGCGCTCAGGCGCGCGGCTGACGCTTTAAGATCCGCATGTTCCTCATGCGATCTGAAGACTTTCATCGCGCGTTACGGCGGCGACGAATTCATCATCGTCACGAAGACAGGTGACGAAAGCAAGGTAAAGGCCCTTTGCACCGGCATCAAGGATGAGATGATCAGGCTGAACATGGAAGCGGGCGCGAAATACGACCTCACCGCGAGCATCGGCTATTCCAGCTACAGCGGAGACATCTTTGCTTTCCAGAATGCCCTGACCAAAGCCGATGAAGCGCTCTACGAGGAAAAGAAGCACAGAAGATAACATAAACTGCGATCTTAAGGAGGGTGACCCAAGATGGCAAACAAGACTATCGCAATGAGCGCAGAGGTTCTCGATAAGCTGCCTAAGGGTACGCTTAATGAACTGGTCGGCGCGATGCAGGAGCAGATCGGCAGTGCCAAGCTCGACAAAGAAGCAAGGGAAGAACTCAAGGAAAAACTAGGTGTCGACGATAAAGTCGCCAACGGCTGGAATACGGCAGGCGACGTCCTCAAGATGATCGATACCGCAGAAATGCTCGCAAACCGCCCGGATCTCGCCAAAAAGAGCGTTGATACAATCCTGGGCGTAGTCGGAGCGATCTTCCCCGTCGCCCTGATAGGAAAGACCCTACTTGCAGATGTCCCCGAGGAATCCTACGGAAAGCTCATCAGCATCCTTTCGCTGGCTGACCCGATCCATCTCGCGCACACGGTCACGGGGATCGCGGGCGCCAAGACGATGCAGAATGCGGTCGAGCTTTCGCAGTACGCAGAAAGCCTCTTAGTTAAGCCTGAGAGTTACGAGAGCTCGCTCGTAATAGTCGCAAAGGATGAACTTCTCGCGCAGGCTATGGCTCAGCTGATCGACCGCAAAGATGACACCGAAGATGCAGTCGTAGGCACAAAGGACGGCTCGGTCTATGTTATCATCGCGGACGAGAAGTTCTACCAGAAGGTCCTGGCAGGGCGCGTAGCCGGTCAGAAGAAGATCTTCATCGGGTCTCTCAAGAGTTCCGAGAACTGCCGCAGGTCTTCGGTAAAGCGTTTCGAAAAGTACGGCGTCTCATACGGTTGGGGCGGCACGGACGCTTACATTGCCTGCGATACCAAGGCGCTTGATAAGAAAGCCGATTACGAGGCATTCCTCAAAGAGATAGAACAGATCGATTTCGACAAACTCGACAAGGGCAACGCGAGGTTCCGGATGAACCTGGGCAACGCCGCAAAGATCGCTTTCGCAACGCCGCTGCTCTTGAAGGACCTTTACGATTACCAGGTCCGCGTGGCCAGACAGCAGCTTATCTACGGCATATATCAGATGTATTCGGAAGACCTGGACAGGTTCTTGAAGGCTTGAAAGGAAGCCGGACAGACTTGATCTGACCGAAGCAGGCTGACTTAACACTGTGAATCAGATGAATTTAACAATGTTACAATTACTTCCGGAAGGCAGTATTAATTGTAATGGCTATATAAAGGAATATAATTTAGTACGCTCAAATAA
>JAIKZM010000047.1 GCA_024682215.1 Saccharofermentans sp.
GTATATTAACGGTAATGAAGGTCCTATGGGTATTGATTTCATACCGTTGTTCTACAATCAGACGAAACATTGCTTTGTAGGTTATACTTATTCTGAAGGTGATGAAGCTGGCAGTTTTAGTTCTTATCCTGGTTTGTATGAGATGTATTATGTTCCCGAAGTTAACGATTGGATTCGTGAGCCGGTCGGAGATCCTTCAATCTACGGTTTCTAAGTCCTTATAAGCTGTGCTAATAACTTCGGTTTCCAGTCTCTCGAAAGAGAGACTGGTTTTTTATATATGTATTATTGTCGACAAAGAACAAGTTCCTGGAGCAATGATTCTATAAACTCATAGATAGCGTGGATTAAATGCCCGAATCTCTTCTTTTCCAATAACTGTATCTACTTCTCAGGACATCCAGGTCATTTACCATATCAGAGTGAAAGAAGAGATGCGCATCGGAAAAGGCCTTTCTTATAATCCGCATGGTATCAATTTCGGGAAGCTTACCGGGAATAGATACATACGTAATGCCTTTGGTCATGCAGATATATTCTTTTATGGCAATGAGCTTTTTTGAACAGCATACGTCTATTGCAAGGCCTATATCAGGAACTAATGCAGTTATGGGAACACCAACAAGATCTTCAGATTCAGTCAAAACCTTTAAGCCACGCTTTCCAGCATAGTATATTGTGGCCAATTGCGGTAACAGATATTCAAAGTCTTTGGCTATCTGTTTATCGTCCTGTCTTTGCTTACGAATAAGATTAAGTTCATTAGCGATGCAAAAAGGACAAATCCTGCCGTTGGCCCGGGCATAAACTACTGCCTGATAGTCATTTCCACACTTGCTACAATGCCACCAGACATTGGATCTGTTCTTGTAGGTGATGGTATCGGGGGAAAAAGAGTTCTTATCGGACCATTCCGCAGCTAGGACCGGATGAGTGGTAACAAGGTCGTTGAACCCAGTCCAGACACGCTGACCGGCACAGTAGGGACATCCGTGGCCTTCTGTTCGATCTGCAACACGAGCTTTCCACTCATGACCGTTCTTACAGATCCAAAGGACTTCAGTATTTGAGCGTGATGAAATCTCAAAAGGCATCTGTTCGTTCTTAGGTGACCAAGTCTTGGCAACTTCTGGGAAGAGTGTCTGAAGGTCGTTATAGCCTTTTAGGACAGCCCTATGCTCACAATAAGGACATTTACTGCCTATAAGGGCTCTATTCTTTACAGTTGCAGCCCAGGTATGACCTTTGTCGCATATCCATAATACCTTCTTGTGAGATCCACATGAAACGTCAGAAGGTGATAATTCGTTATCAGGGGACCATTGAGACAGAAGATCAGGCCTTTCTTCTGCCAGTGATTTGCGTCTCATAGTGGCAGGTCGTCGATGCACATATAGTAGACACCGATTCTCTTGAATTGATCCATTTCACTGAACTTGATCCTATCAATCCTGAACAGGTTCCTACAAAACATGCTCAGGAGTATAGCCAGAGTTCCACACCATATAACAGTCATTTCTTAACCTCCATATCCATAATTAAGGATATGAAGAGGAACAGTTTTATTCAAATGTGCGATTTGAAAGCGTTCAAATGCGTTAAACCGAGAAGATAACCATGACGTACAATGGAATAACATTATATGCGAATGGTATAAGTTTCTATAACTTTAGTAAAAATATGCCACGAGTATCAAAAACTCGTGGCATAGAATAAGTTCATCTTTGCAAATGTGCGATTTTACAGGCGTTTGGGGACTTTGTGGTACGATTGTGGTACTTTTGTGGTACTAAGCGACGTTTTCACAAAGTGCAAACCCAATAAAATCAAGGGTTTCAGACCATCTTATTAGTCTAGAGGACGCATGGTCGGGAACAACAAAACGTCTCTTATGCTCGGGCTGTCTGTCAGGAGCATTACGAGACGGTCGATACCGTAACCGATGCCGCCCGTAGGAGGCATACCGAGCTCCAATGCGTTGAGGAAATCCTCATCGGTATGATCAGCTTCGTCATTGCCTGCTTCAGCTGTGGCGTCCTGTGCAGCGAATCTCTCGCGCTGGTCAATAGGATCGTTGAGCTCTGAGTAAGCGTTGCACATTTCCCATGTGTTGATGAAGAGCTCGAATCTCTCCACCTTGTCCGGAGAACCCTTCTTTTTCTTTGTAAGAGGGGAGATGGCCAGAGGGTGATCCATAATGAATGTAGGCTGGAGCAGGTTCTTCTCGCAGTATTCCTCAAAGAAGAGGTTAACGATGTCGCCCTTTGTGTGCCATGCCTCATATTCGATGTGGTGCTCTTCAGCAAGCTTTTTTGCAGCCTCGTCGCCGTCAACTGTATCGAAGTCGATGCCTGCATACTTCTTGATCGCGTCGTTCATTGTGAGACGCTCAAACGGTTTGCCGAAATCAATCTCTAGGTCGCCGTACTTGATGAGAGTTGTGCCGCAGACCTTCTCGGCTACATAGCGGAACATGGACTCTGTGAGCTCCATCATACCGTTGTAGTCCGTATAAGCCTGATACAGCTCCATGAGAGTGAACTCAGGGTTGTGGCGCGTATCCATGCCTTCGTTACGGAAAACTCTTCCGATCTCGAAAACTCTCTCAAAGCCGCCTACGAGGAGTCTTTTCAGATAGAGCTCAAGTGAGATGCGGAGCTTCAGGTCGATATCGAGTGCGTTAAAGTGTGTTGTGAACGGCCTTGCAGCTGCGCCGCCGGCATTGGTGACGAGCAGGGGAGTCTCAACTTCCATGAAGTCCCTGTCAGCAAGGAAATTACGGATCTCCTTGATGACCTTGGATCTTTTCTCGAATGTTTCCTTTACTTGGGGATTGACGATGAGGTCAAGATATCTCTGACGGTAACGGATCTCAGTATCCTTGAGGCCCTGATATTTGTTCGGAAGGGGGTGGAGACATTTAGCGAGAAGTTTATATGCTTTGGTGAGGATGGAAACCTCGCCCTTCTCGGTCATGTAAACTTCGCCCTCAACGCCTACGAGGTCGCCGATGTCGAGGTTCTGCCAAGCCTGATACTCTTCTTCAGGAAGATTGTCGATCTTGGTGAAGATCTGGATCTTGCCCCTTCTGTCGTAAAGGTCACAGAAAGACACCTTGCCCATGCCTCTCTTGGACATGAGACGGCCTGCAACTCTGACGGTCTTGCCTGCGAAGGAATCGTAATCACCGGTGATCTCCGTTGAATGATTCGTTACATCGTAGGTGAGCTCTTCATAAGGATCCTTGCCGGATTCCTGAAGAGCCTTGAGTTTGTCCATACGGAACCTTGTCTGTTCCTGGATCTCCTCTGCGCTTAACGGTTCTGTGCTGGGTATGAATTTCTTAGCCATTGTTCTTCTCTATCTTAACGATTTTGTACTTGATGATGCCCTTGGGTGCGGAAACAGAAACGGTCTTGCCCTTTTTCTGGCCGATGATCGCTCTGCCTACGGGAGAAGTCTCGGAGATCCTCTTCTTTCTGAAGTCGACCTCGCTCTCGCCAACGAGCTTGTACTTGAACTCTTCCTTGGTTGCTGTGTTCTGGAGAGTTACAAAAGCACCGAGGGAAACCTTGTCGGTAGAGATCTCTGAGTCGTCGATGACTTCTGCATTCTTGAGGATGGCTTCGATCTCTTCGATACGGGCTGCGTTTGCTGCCTGCTCGATCCTGGCTTCCTCATACTCGGAGTTCTCCGAAAGGTCGCCCTGAGCTTTAGCTTCCATTATCTTGGCAGTGATCTCAGCGGTCCTGTCAGTTTTTCTTTCAGCAAGCTCGTTCTGAAGTTCCTCATAACCTTCTTTGGTCATTTGCTTCTTGATTTGTTCTTCAGCCATTGTTGGTCTCCTTGAATCTAAAAACTTTGCTTATTTTAATAAGAACATGAAATGTTTGCAAATCAACGTGCGGTCCTGTCGTTTTCTTTCTGGATGACATCGTGTGCGCCGCCCTCGACGATGGAGGTGGAGGAGACGACTACGAGGCGTGCCTTGTTCTGGAATTCCTCGATGGAAGAGGAGCCGCAGGAACACATTGTTGCCTTAACTTTTGCAAGGGAAGTCTCGACACCGTCCTTGAGAGAACCTGCATAAGGAACGTAAGAGTCAACGCCTTCCTCGAAAGCCATCTTGCCGCCCTTTCCGCCATCATCGTAACGCTGCCAGTTGCGTGCCCTGTTGGAACCTTCACCCCAATACTCCTTGACGTAAGAACCGTTTACGAGAAGCTTTCTCGTAGGGGATTCGTCGAATCTTGCGAAATATCTACCGAGCATGAGGAAGTCAGCGCCCATGGCAAGTGCAAGAGCCATGTGATAGTCGTGAACGATACCGCCGTCGGAGCAGAGCGGGATATACATGCCTGTCTCCTTGAAGTACTTGTCACGAGCCTCAGCTACAGCGAGAACAGCGGAAGCCTGGCCGCAGCCGATACCCTTCTGCTCACGTGTGATGCAGATGGAGCCGCCGCCGATACCGATCTTGATGAAGTCTGCGCCGCAGTCA
>JAIKZM010000057.1 GCA_024682215.1 Saccharofermentans sp.
CTGCGGAGACACCGGGATCACTGCCGAATCCTGTTCCGGTATTGATGTTGTAAACACAGAGATCTATGAATGCAGCAGCTCGGCAGGGTTATTCAGGGATACCATCAGGATCAGCTTTAAGGACTGCAATATACATGATATCCCGAATACTGACCTCTTTTTCATCGATTGTGAGAACGTGACCTGGAACGGAGAAAGACACATCGGAAGTTATATGCTCTTTGAAGTAAAAGCCGACGGAACGCTCGTTCCCGATAAGGATTCGGAGGAGGTTGCCAAGATAACTCCGCCGGCAGAGAAAGCACCGGCAACAGAAGCTTCCGCCGCATAAGAAGGATACTGAAGATGAGACTAAGACCGGTCCTTGATACAAGGACCGGTTTTATATTGATGCTATAATAGCTATAACTGAAAAATGAGGATACACAATATGGGAAAGATCAGCTTAAAGCCTTACAACGACTATTGTCCGCAGACATTATTTATTTATGGCACCTACGATGAACAGGGCAATCCCGATTTCGGACTGTTCTGCTGGTTCAGCTACATATGGGACACCGAGATGGGAGTCATGTGCTGCATCGGAGGCAACAAGCCTACGAAGGATAACATCAGAAGGAGCAAAGTCTTCTCCGCGAGCATCGTGACCGAAGAACTTCTCAGCGTTGCGGACTATCTGGGAACCGTCAGCGGATACGATAAAGACAAGATGAATAAGATCAGTCTGGATATCGGCAAGGGCGCTGTACTCGATGTTCCGATCCTTAATAATTCGCCTGTCGTTTTTGAGCTGGAGGCGACTGACTTTATCGAAAAGGACGGCAGCACCGTTATACTCTGCAAGATGAGAAATGTCCTTCAGGATGAATCTCTGGCTTCCTCTGATGAGACCTTTGAGCAAAAGCTCATGAGAATTGCTCCTGTCAGGACCACCTGCAAGCATTATTTCAGTTATCAGGGCAAAGATCTCGGAGGCTGGGGCGAGGTCAAATGAGAAGGATGCTTTTCGAATAGTCCGGGATAAAAGACCTTGTTTTAATCATGTTACCAATATGGTGCGTCATCATCCGCAGAAGGTGCTTTATTTTGACTGAATAAAATATCACACTGAAGACAGTAAACGGATGCAGGTGGTGTGACATGGTTGAAAAGATAAACATAAAAACAGTGATCGCCGTTTTATTGCTGATAGTTGATGTTCTCGCTATACGCGGGTTTGTTGCTGCCATCACAGAAAACCGGATGCATCTTCATATGGCTATTGCAAAACATTACAGCGGTATGCAGTTGACTTTGAATAAGGACATAACCGGGATGTCCCACGGGATGACGGTCACGGTGCCGGCAGGAACGGTCGTTACGACTGATCTGATCTCGTCCGGCAAAGTCTATTTCAGTTATTCGGATGAAAAGATGTTCTGTGCTTACGAAGATATCAAAGAACTGGATCAGCTCGAAAAGATAAAGCAGGAGAATGAGGAAGTTGAGCGGAATAATAACGCTGAACGACAAAGGATCATTAACAAGAATAAAGGTCCCGGAATTGCCCTGATACTCTGCGGCCTGTTAATAGGCTCGCTTATCACGTTTATCCTGGTAAAGATAAAATGGTATGCATTCCTGTATGTTATCGATATAGTGTTTATTATTTTGCTGAATACCGTACTTCTTTCGTCATTGTGCCGCTAATCCTTGATATTCGTGAGGTAATTTACCGGGCGGGGCATGATAATCGTTTGAGTTTTCTTTTGGGTCTTACTTGACTTTGATCTTGAATGTCACTGTCTTCCACGAAGATGCTTTGTAATTTGCATTTCCGACCGACATGACCTTGACCTTGGCGGTCTTACCTTTAACCGCAAGCGGATTTTCAGTCAGATAATGTTTATTGAAAGATGGCGTGCTGCCGCTCCGAATAATATACTGTCAACTATTCAAACAAAAGATAATATAATTAAACAGGACATCCCGTAAAGGAGGATCATATGCAATACAGGAAAGAGATCTCCATACTCGGATACGGCTGCATGAGATTTACGTCGAGCGGCGGTAAACCGATTTTCGAGAAGGCGGAGAAAGAGGTTCTGCGCGCACTCGAACTGGGTGTCAATTATTTTGATACTGCATATATCTACCCGGGAAGCGAAGAGGTCCTCGGTAAGATCATTGAGAAGAATGGCATCCGCGACAAGATCATTCTTACCACGAAGCTGCCTCAGTACATGGTCAGGAACCGTGCCGGGCTCGACAGTTATCTTGAAGAAGAATTAAAACGTCTGCGCACGGATCATCTTGATTACTATCTGATGCATCACATGACAGACTACTCGCAGTGGGAGCGTCTTGCCGGTCTCGGTATAGTCGAATGGATGAAAGAGAAAAAGGAAGCGGGCATCGTCAGGCACTTCGGTTTCTCGTTCCACGGCAACACCGAGATGTTCCTGAAGATCCTCAATGCATATGACTGGGAATTGTGCCTTGTCCAATACAACTATATGGATGAGCATTCTCAGGCAGGAAAGACAGGCGTAGAAGCCGCAGCTGCCAAAGGCATTCCCGTCATGATAATGGAACCTTTAAGAGGAGGAAAACTGGTCGATCTCCTGCCCGAAAAAGCGAAGAAAGAGATCGCTCAGGACAAGAACGGATGGACTCCTGCCGGGTGGGCTTTCCGCTGGCTCTGGAACCAGGAAGCCGTTACCTGTGTCCTTTCAGGAATGAATTCGATCGAGATGATCGAAGAGAACTGCAATACTGCGTCTGACGCAAAGCCGAACTCATTCGGCGAACACGAATTTGCAATGATCGACCGCATCAGGACGATCATCAACGAGAATACCAAAGTCGGATGCACCGGCTGCCGTTATTGCATGCCGTGTCCTAAGGGGATCGACATCCCTGGGATCTTCTCCTGCTACAATCACATGTATTCGGAGAACAAAGCCTCCGGCCGTAAAGAGTATTTCCAAACGATAGCGCTCAGAAAAGACAGTGCCTCGGCCAAACAATGCATCAGATGCGGCAAATGCGAGCAGCACTGCCCCCAGTCCATCCCGATCCGCGACAAACTCCAGGAAGCCGAAAAGGCCCTGCAGCCGCTTCCTTATAAGATCGCAGCCGCAGTGGGAAGAAAATACATGCTGAAGAACTGATCGGGACTATAAAAAGCGTCCGGCAAAGCAACCTTGAGGGAGGCATGATCATGGAGATAAGACCCGCTAAAGAATACAAAAAGCCCCTGTACGCGCTCGGAGTCGCAACTGCGATAATGGCTTCGTCTCTGACAGGCTGTGCCGATTTCCTTTCCGGCCGCCGTAAGCCTGACGTCGTCAACTACGGCAGCGAGACCACCGTTGTGATCTCGAAAGAGACGATCAAGAATCCTGAGTATAATATCAAGCCCTTCAGGATCCGGAACAAGTCTTTGTACAGAGATCCCCAGGTGACTGTCTATCCAAGCGAGACGTCCACATTTGTCGAGTCCAAGCTGGAGACGGTTACTTATACGAACAACAAGTTTACCGTCGGACTCTATCAGGGGTACGAATTCACGATCATAGGAGTCGACAAGTTCCTCGACTGGATGAACTACATGGAATACGGTGATTCATACTCGGATCAGGGAGGATTATGCCTCCAGTACCATGTTTCAGCCGCCAGGACCGAACTGATCGATTTTTATAAGGACCCGTCGGAAAAATTCATTGTCGTGACGGAATGCGACGACAATAAAGTCATCTATGAGTTTTTCCATTACGGAAAAAAGATCCCTAAAGATGCAGATGCGCAGGGTACCGCTTGAAACCTAAGCCGCCTTGCCGCTGACCCATCTGTATCCTGCTTTGATCACTGTATCGATGTGATAACCGTAATCGCCCAGAGCGGCGCGGAGTTTTTTGATGTGCGTATCGACCACGCGCTCATAGCAGTCGAATTCGTCAGCCCAGAGATTATCCAGGATCTGAGTCCTGCTCAATATGATGTCCCTGTTCTCGATGAGATACATTAAAAGATCGTATTCCTTGGGAGCTAAGGCTATCTCTTTTTTATTTGCGGTGACGCGCCTTTTTGCGGGTTCTATCTCGAATTCATCGATGACGATGAGGCCGTTCTTTACGATAAGACCGCGGTATCTGTTGATCAGGGCGTTGATCTTCAGAAGGAGCACCTTTGCAGAAAAAGGCTTTGTAATGTATTCGTCTGCGCCGATCTCATATCCCGTGACGATATCGGTCTCATCGCCTAAGGCGGTAAGGAAGATAACCGGAACATCGTATTTGTTCCTTATGAACTTGCAGACATCCCAGCCGTTCTTTCCGGGCATCATGATATCGAGAACGATGCAGTCGTATCTGTTCTTTTCGACCAGGCTGCAGGCTTCGTTGCCGTTGTCTGTAACGTCCACATCAAGCCCGTTTTTGGAAAGGAACCTGACCGTGATGTCCCTTAATGTCCTGTCGTCTTCTGCCAGAAGTATCCTGCTCATGCTTTCTCTGCCTCAAACCAGAAAATGGTCTCTTTGTCCTTCATGTAAGACCCATAATCAATGCCCAGGATCTTCATGATGTTCTCGTTTATCTCAACGCCCATGCCGTTGTTATTTATCTTATCAGTATTGCTCTTCTTTTCGTTGGTGCTGTCATTCTTAAAGATGACATTGACTTTGCTGCCCGTCATGCTGAACCTGATCTCAGCCCTTTTATCGGCATACTTGACCATGTTTGTTATGTAGTTGCCCAGCGCGATCTTCATGAGCTTGAGGTCTGTCTTTATGATGACTTCCTCTTCTTCGGGGAGCTTAACGTCGAGGCTTCTTTCTTCTGCCAGAGGTCTGATCCGGTTATATACAGACCTTATGAGCGAAGCCAGATCGACCTCCTCGATCTCGGGCTTTAGGCTCCCGGAATCGATCTTGTCCATCTCAAGGAGCGCGTTGATGAGGCTCGTCATGTCTTCGACTTCGCGGTTCACCTTCTTCGCATATGAAGCGCGCTCTTCCTCGGTCAGGTAATCCCAGTTGTCCATGTAAGCCTTGGTTACTGCAAGAGGGGTCTTCAGCTCATGAGCAACGCCTCTGGAGAGCCTTTTGGACTTCATATCGTATTCCTTGCGGTTCTTATAGAGCTTGCTCATTACGAAGGCGATGACAGCCTCGATCAGGATAAATGTCGCAGCAAGAATGATATATACAGCCTTGTTTGACGACAGAGCGATCTCCACGGGATGGAAGAGCTGCACGGTAGAATATTTTCCGTATTTTGTGGAAATGCTCACAAAATAGTATGAGGTCCAGATATCTTCCTGCTTCGTGGGCGCGTAATCACCGTCAGCTCTCTTGGTGATAAGGTCATCGAGGAGTTTTTCCGCTTCCTTGTTGAGCCTTTTCTCCGTGTTGTTCTTCGCTGTCCTGACCTTGGTGCAGTACAGATAATCGTTGTTTTCCCAGACTGAGGCGGGGACCTTCTTGCCCATAGTGTAATCTATGTCAGCGAGCTTATATGTGCGGTTCGACGCGGTGACTTTTCCGCCGTGAATGAACAGATCGTCGCACTCAGCTTCAAAAACGGGATCGTACAAATGCTGGTCGTCGCATTCTTCATCCAGGAAAAAGACCCTGACTTCCTCTTTGGTGACAGTGTGATCGTCGGCAAGATAGACCCACCAGTAATCTGAAGAAGTATCGAATCTGGTCCCGTCATTTAAAGTGACGCGTCCGTAGATACCTTTCTGGCCGTAGCGTATCTTGAAATAATCGTTCCAGGAATAGTAATACGGGATCGCGATCAGGTCGCGTTCCGACGTAATGTGCAATGCCTTACTGCCCGTCTCGGAGGAAATCACTGCCTGCTCCATATTCTTCTGCATTTCCTTTTCGGCAACGATATATGTGTAAAAACCCGTTCCCGCCAGAAAGACCGTCAGGACCAAAAGCTCAAGTATTAAAGCTGTTACTACGTATGTCTTCTTCATTTTTACTACACCTCAAATGATTGATGGTGCAATGATATTATCCCCGTGTGTACTCTTTGTGTCCTTTTTATGCCGGACATATCTTAAGGATACATCAACGATTGTGATTCTGATGCAAAAACAGCCGGGGAGCCACTCTGTTATTAAAACAATAATTTGTCTTGTTTTTGTCCTTACTCACTAATAATTGCCATATCTGTCAGCCCGCAAAAAGTGTATAATCATTAAGCTCGACAAATTATTTTTATTTTTGGGAGGAATTACATGAAACTGAAACGCTTGCTGTCGGCTTTCGTTGCAACTGCAATGACTGTCGGAATGATGTCTTCATTAGTTTTAGCGGATGAGGCAGAGAACACACCGGAAGAAACGGTTGCTGTCCAGACCGAAGAAACTGAAGAAAAAGAGACTAAAAAGTCTGAAGAGAAGAAGCCTGAAGTGAAGAAACCTGCGGAAACAAAGGAAGCAGAACCTTCGGAGGCCGAAGAAAAAGCACCTGCCGAAACTAAGGAAACCGAACCTTCCGAACCCGCAGAGACAAAAGCTCCTGAGGTAAAGGAAGAGGAACCTTCAGAGCCTGAAGAATCAAAGGAGACTGAGTCTGCAGAAACTGTTGAAACAAAACCTTCTGAGAAAGAAGCCACTGAGTCTGAAGCACCTGCTGAGACAGAGCCTTCCGAAGCAGAAGAGAAGGAGCCTGCCGTTTCCGAAGAGGAAGACAAGGCAGATGAAGGTGAGGCCGGTGAAGCTGAAGAAGCCAAAGTTCCTGTTGAGTCAGACAAAAAGGCTGCAAAAAACGACGCGATCCCGGGATGCTCACTGTCATTTACATTTGACGAAACCACCAAGACCTTTACCATCAGCGGAAAGGGTACGATGAGTGATATCGACTACTATAGCAGGCCTTGGAATTCATATAAAGAAAAGATTGAAAAGGTCGTTATTAACAAAGGCGTAACTTCGATCGGAAATAACGTTTTTTATGATTGTTCAAATCTCCAAAGCGTTTCTATCCCTAGTGGCGTTACCAGAATCGGAAGTAGTGCTTTTAGAAACTGCCGTAAGCTTTTGGCCATTTCGCTCCCTAACGGAGTAAAAACGGTCGAAGCGGATGCTTTCAGGGAATGCACCAGTTTGATCAAAGCCGTCTTACCGAAAGGCGTAAAGATCGCATCGCAGGCTTTTTGGGGTTGCACCGATCTTGAAAGTCTTACGCTCAATAACGTAGATGAGATCGGATATAGGGCATTTAGAGATTGTACAGCCCTTAAGAATGTTTCGATCCCCGGTACGGTACAGGTGATCGGTGAAGAAGCTTTCTGTAATTGTTACAGACTCAGAACAGTTAAGATCGGCACCGGTGTTCAAACAATCAACGTGAGCGCATTCTATAATTGTCACTGTCTTACCAGTGTCAATATACCCGGCACTGTAACTTTCATTGGTACATCTGCTTTTCAGAATTGCACTGTCCTTGGCAGCATCAGCATTCCCGGCAGTGTAAAGACGATCGGCAATAATGCTTTCAATGGATGTACTTATCTTGACAGCATCACGCTCGGATATGGCATTGAAACGATCGGCAATAGTGCTTTCCAGAGCCTCGGCTATCTTTATGCCATTTCAATACCGGGCAGTGTGAAGACGATCGGTGATTATGCTTTTGCATATTGCAGGAATGTCAGGAAGCTCGACATTGGTTATGGAGTAGAAACGATCTCCGGCTGGGCTTTCTACGACATTGATATGCTTACGAGCGTAGTTATACCTGAAACCGTAACTTCTTTAGCTAAAAACTCTTTTGCAAATTGCAATATTCTTGCAAATGTCAGCCTTTCACAGGATCTTTTCGATAGTATCAGCCTCACAGATGTTTTCCCTTATTGCAAGGTTACTGAAGAAGGTATCACCATTCTGAAGGACAGCATCTTTAAGGCAACAGGCAAGACAGCTACAGTTAAAGTTAAGAAGGTAAAGAAGAAGGCTCAGACGATAGCAGCTTCAAGTCTTTATACTTTCACGCCGAAGACAGGAATAATGATCGAAAAGGTATCCGGAAACAGCAAATTCTCGGTCAACAAATCTAACGGAAACATCACCGTTGCAAAGAAGACCAAGAAGGGAACATACAAGATCAAGGTCAAAGTAATGTCGACCGGTAATGCTGAGTACAAAGCATCCGACTGGAAGACAGTAACAGTTACGATAAAGATCAAATGATAAAGGAACGCCGGTCAGATGACCGGCGTTTTTTTGTTTACTATTCGTCCGAAGGCTTTTTATCTGCTTTATGGGGCACGGGATCCATTTCCATGAACTCCTTTACGAGCATCTTATATCTGTTGTGAGACTGCTCTGCCTCAGCGCACTTTGCCTCGTGCTGTTCGGTCAGTTCCCGGATCTTCTTTTCGAAGGGGACCATGCTTTTACGAAGGCTGTGTGCTATGACCGCTTTCATTATATGGTAAATGACGATCGTCAATGCAGTCAGTACCGCTAAGAAAATAAGGATCTGCCAGGACCGGTTGATAATGATCGCTGCCACGATAAGTATGGGAAGAATGATCACTAATGAAATGACGGATTCACGCTCTTTGGGTTCCAGATCCAGTATCTCATACCAGGTATCCTTCATACGGTGGGCATTATGGGAGTATTCGCTTTTCAGATTACCAAGTCCTGACCGCTCAACTGATTTCTTCTTATCGATGTCCTCGGCCTCGCCGGTAAGGTCCCTGAAATGCTGGAGTTCACTCAATGCTTCGCGTACCTTCTCAAAGTAAGGCCTGTGTTCGGGAAGGCAGTTCTCGATCGCATTTTTCAGAGCGGGATCATCGGCGCTGACATGAACTGCGGCATCGTTGTTCATAGTGCCCATGGTCTTCAATTTGTTGCTGCAGATGAAGAGTCCGCGCAGCGCTTCAAAGTCGTGCGGATCCTTTGCAAGCATGAAATCATAAGCGTCCTTGGCCGAACCGTACTCGTTTCTCATTATTGCTTTGGACGCTACGTCTTTAACATTATCCTCGCGGAAGTATTCATAGTCGAAAGAAACACCGCAGAAAGAACAGACATACATCTGCTTATCAAGATCTATGTCAAGAAGACCGCCGCAGGTCGGGCAGAGATTACTCTTTACTAATGTCATATCTATCCTCCGATTCCAAGTACCACGACCGGTACTGTGATAATAATATCAGCAACGAAATTCCCTGACAATAAAAATCGGCGGTGTGTACGGTATACAGCTTTGCAGTCTTTACTCCTCTTTGATGTCAGGCTGATATTCCTTTATCTTTATCATGTCGCAGCCGGTGATATCGGGGCGGTCTTTCACTTTCTTAAGGTATGTATCGAAAAGCTCCAAATGGAGCCTGCATACGTACCCGTGCATCAGGTCGGCGTCGAGTCCGCCCGTGATCATCTTCAGGGGGATCATATGCTTCATGTCGGAAAAACCGATATGCTGCATTTTGTTAAACAGCACACCGAAGACCGGCTTCGTATGACCGACATATGGTCTGGTCTCCGCATTACGGTTTGCTTTGCAGCTTATCTGCACGAAAGGCTTTGTTAAGATCTTGCCTTTGTTGCTGCCGAAAAGGGCACCGTCAAGGTTTGCTCCGCACACAAACTCGCTGCTGTCCAAACAGAGCATGTATGCCGTGGCACCGCCCAAAGAATGACCTGTCGCGCCTATGCCGTTCGAAAAGTCGATGATGTCTGAAAGGTTTTCTTTCGCATAATCGACTGCGCAAAGAGTATCTTTTACCCATTCACCGACTCTGGACATTATGTACTTACAGTATTTGTTCTGGATCACATCCATTCTGTCGGCGAGTTCCTTGTCGGTACCCTTGGAGTTCGTCAGTTTGAGAACACTGACAGCGCCCGGCAGGAAAGGCTCATACTGCTTCTTCATTGTGTCTTTGTAAAGTTCAATCTTTGTTCCGTCATCCAATTCTGTCAATGAGGCATCGTATGGATGACCTACCGAGATCACGACATATCCGTGGGATGCCAGATCAAGGCAGAGAAATGAATTCGCTTCCCTGTATGAAGCTAATCCGTGATTGAACATTATGGGAGGAAACTTCATTCCTTCTATCTTCGGAGCATTCTCATAACAGTCGGAAAAGTTATCTCCGGCGGCATCGCTCTTGTCGTAGTTGATAGGTGCGTGCATGGATTTCTTGAGGGCATTTGCCATGTCTCTGGACATGTATTTGATCTTGCTCATGCCTTCAACTGATGCTTTCAAAACAGGGTAGTAGACTCTTACGGGAACGGTTCTTTTCGTGCCCGGCGCGAGAACTTCATCTCTGTCTGTCCGGATCGTATGTGTAAATGTTCCTACTGCGTATTCGCCGGAAGGTGAGGGTTTATTAACCATTAGTCTTTCCTCCGAGTAAGTGGATTATTGAATCGGCAAGCGTCCTGAAAAGCTTATGGGGTTCTGCTTTTGCGTTCGGCGCACATGTTCCGTAACATGCTGACATGATGCAGAATTTCTCAATGCCCGTGTATCCGGCGGAAATGAAAAGACCGATGTCTTCAGGCGCTGCAACAGGGTGATAACCTGATTTATAAGCTCCTTCGATCAAACGCGGCATTGCATTCTTTTCCAGATATTCAAGGTTGCCGGTTCCCTTGATGCCTGACATTATCTTTGCCGCGCGCTCAGGCTCGTTGATCGTAAGAACTCCCAGGTCGAAGTTTATCTTCTGGATATCCATCAGGTGGCTTTCCATAGCGTCGGCAAGAAGGTCGCAGACCCGGTAGGTCAATTCTTCTATCGTTGCTTTTTTATCGGAAAGGACCTGCTCGAAAGAATCGATGATATTGTAGTCACTGCGCATCTTTGTGGCCATGTCTGCGAGTATCTCATCAAGGCCTGTATAGTAGCGATATATGGCGCCCTGACTCATGCCGGTCTCTGCGATGACATCTGATATCGTGACCATCTCAACGGGTTTGCGAAGGCACACCTGATAGGCGCAGTCAACGATCATGCGCCGCTTCTCTTCCATGTATTTCTCAGTAACCTTAGGCATCTGAAGGTCTCCTATGATAAAAATGAAATGAGTTTCAATAAATGAAAACAGTTTCATTTTATTGACTTAGAGGACAATTGTCAACAGAAATATTGTGGCCGCAAATGCATATATTTATAATTTCAGAAACAGGAAAAGGAGGTTTTTATGTCTGGGATAAAGAGAATTGAAACAGATGAATTCTGGGCTGATTCAACTATCATTGAAGCTGGTGACCAGGTCTATGTAGGCTACTGCATGGCGAATGAAGGAAAATCGATAGAAGAGCAGATGCACGGTGCGATCGATGTACTGGAGAGCCGTCTGAAGATGGTGGGTCTGACACTTGAATCCGTTGTGAAGATGGATTGTCTTTTTAAGGACATCAGTGATCTGAACGCGCTTCCCGCGGTGCTGAAGGAACGTTTTAACGGAAAGTATCCGACGAGAAAAGCCTATACATCTGAATTTATCAGAGAAGGCATCAGATTCCAGATCGATGCGATCGCTTATAAGCCGGCCAAATAAGCAGGGCAGAGTACGGCTTGATTATTTATGTTTGTAGAAATATAATGTGCATGATTTAAGCAGGCTTTCCGTTCGGGAAGCATGCAAAAGACAACGGGGAGCTTGTGTGACAGGCTGAGAACAGAGATGCGATCCTGGACCCTTAAACCTGATTTGGATAATGCCAACGGAGGGAATTAATATGGTTAAAAAGCATTAGTTAAGCAGATATATCTGAAGCTGATATATCTGTTTTTTTTATTTTCATCAAACGCTAAACAAAGATTTCAGGAGGAAATATAAATGTTAGGTTCTTGTTTGGAAAACGTACGCAAGACAACACCTTTGGTACACAACATCACAAATTATGTAACTGTCAATGACGTCGCAAACGTATTGCTCGCATGCGGCGGAAGCCCGATCATGTCAGACGAGCCCGAGGATGTCGAAGACATCACGACAATCTGCGGAGGTCTTAACATCAACATCGGAACGCTCAACCAGAGCAGCATAAAGGGCATGTTCCTCGCAGGCAAAAAGGCGAATGAACTGGGGCACAAGGTCCTGCTCGATCCCGTAGGAGCAGGCGCTTCCGCACTTCGTACGAACACTGCCGTAAAGCTTATGGATGAGATCAAGTTCACCGTTATCAGGGGAAACATCTCAGAGATAAAGACGCTTGCATTGGGCAGCGGAACGACCAAGGGCGTAGACGCTGACGTAGCTGATGCGGTAACTGAGGACACTCTCGATCAGGCAGTTGCTTTCGTCAAGAACTTTGCAAAGAGCACAGGTTCGATCATTGCGATCACGGGCGCGATCGATCTCGTAAGCGACAGCGAGAAGTGCTACGTCATCAGGAACGGCCGCGCAGAGATGGGAAGGATCACGGGTACAGGATGCCAGCTTTCCGGCATGATGACCGCTTTCATCGTCGCAAATCCCGGCAATGAACTCGAAGCTGCAGCCGCAGCCGTATGTACGATGGGCCTCGCAGGCGAGATCGGCTGGGCAAACATGCAGCCCTGCGACGGCAACTCAACATACCGCAACCGCATAATCGACGCTATCTTCAATATGGATAAAGACACGCTTGATAAGGGAGCAAAGTATGAAATTAGATAAGAAAGACCTTCTGCTCTATGCGGTAACGGACCGCCACTGGCTTAATGGCAGAACGCTCTATGAAGTAGTAAAAGAGAGCCTCGACGGCGGCGTTACCTTCGTCCAGCTCCGCGAAAAAACTCTCGATGAGGGAACATTCCTTGAGGAAGCAAAGGAGCTCCAGAAGCTCTGCAGGGAATACAAAGTTCCGTTCGTAATAAACGACAACGTCGATATCGCGCTCGCGATGGACGCCGACGGAGTTCACGTAGGTCAGAGCGACATGGAGGCAGGCGACGTGCGCGCAAAGCTCGGACCTGACAAGATAATCGGAGTGTCTGCGGGAACCGTTGAGGAAGCCATACTCGCCGAAAAGAGAGGCGCTGATTATCTGGGGGTCGGAGCTGTCTTTCCGACAGGTTCCAAGGACGATGCAATAGATGTTCCGCACGAGACACTTAAGGCGATATGCGAAGCGGTATCGATCCCGGTAATCGCAATAGGAGGCATTACGCAGCAGAATGTCGGTGAGCTTTCGGGAAGCGGCATCTGCGGCATCGCGGTCATCAGCGCGATCTATGCTCAGAAGGATATCAAAAAGGCGGCCGAAGACTTAAAGGACGCCACGGTCAAGATGGTGGAAGCCAAATGATCAAAGGCGTTATTTTCGACATAGACGGAGTACTGCTCGACTCACTGGGCATCTGGGATGACCTCGGGGCGAGGTATCTTCTAAGCATCGGAGTAAAGCCTGAGGAAGGCCTCAGCGAGATACTCTTTTCCATGAGTATGGAGCAGGGTGCATCTTATCTTAATGAGCACTATAACCTGCAAAAGTCAGACGCAGAAGTCCATATGGGACTGTCTCAGATGCTTGAGAATTTCTATTTCAATGAAGTGCTTCCCAAGCCCGGCGCAAAGGAGCTTCTGGAGTTTGTAAAGGCGAAAGGAATAAAGATCACAGCCGCAACATCAAGCCCTAGGACCCATATCGAGAAGGCTCTCGAAAGAAACGGGATGCTCATGTATTTCGAGAAGATCTTCACGAATTCCGAGGTCGGCGCGAGCAAGCATTCGCCTGAGATATATAACGCGGCCGCGGCTTTTCTCGGAACAAAGCCTTCAGAGACTCTCGTTTTCGAGGATTCGCTGTACGCGCTCAAAACGGCTAAGAATGCGGGATTCAATACGGTCGGGGTATACGACATGAAAGGTGAGAGCGACCAGGAGGGAGTAAGGAACACGGGCGATCATTATGTCAGGGAACTGACCGAATGTCCCGCGTTGCTTGAAAAATTCTACAGTTAATAACAGAGCAATCTGTTAGAAGCGGCATACCGGGGGCACCACTTTATGCCGCTATATAAAAAGTAATGCGAAAACAAATTTACGAAAGAAGGTAAATGGAATGAAAACAGCATTAACTATCGCGGGAAGCGATTCCTGCGGAGGCGCCGGTATACAGGCAGACATCAAGACGATGACGATGAACGGCGTTTATGCAATGTCGGCGATCACCGCTCTTACTGCCCAAAATACTACCGGCGTAACTGGGATCATGGAAGTGACGCCGGAATTTCTGGCTTCGCAGCTGGATGCGGTCTTTACGGATATCCGTCCGGACGCAGTAAAGACAGGCATGGTCGCTTCAAGTGAACTTATCAGGGTCATTGCAAAAAAGCTCAAGGAGTATGATGCAAAGAACATCGTAGTCGATCCTGTCATGGTCGCAACGAGTGGCGCAAAGCTCATCAGCGACGATGCGATCGAGACGCTCAAGTCTGAGCTTTTGCCTCTTGCCTGTGTCATCACGCCCAACATTCCCGAGGCGGAAGTGCTCTCCGGCATGGAGATCAAAAACGAGGATGACATGATCAATGCGGCAAAGGTCATCAACGAAAAATTCGGATGCAGCGTTCTTTGCAAGGGCGGACATCAGATCAATGACGCAAACGACCTGCTCTACCGTGACGGCAGTTACGTCTGGTTCAAGGGCAAGAGGATAGATAATCCCAACACACACGGCACGGGATGCACTTTATCGAGCGCGATAGCTTCAAACCTTGCAAAGGGCGAGGACCTGGACGGCGCTGTAAAGAACGCCAAGGATTACATCTCAGGCGCTCTCGCGGCTATGCTCGACCTCGGAAAAGGCAGCGGCCCTCTCTGCCACAACTACAAGATCCTTTGAAAAACTACGACTGAAATTGGAGAAATAACATGAGCGAAGTAAAACAGAAATTTGACGGATATGCAGCAAAGTACGATGAATGGTTCATGAAGAACGAGAACCTCTTCATCAGTGAATTAAGGCTTTTTAAGAAGGTGCTCGGAGACATTTCAGGAAAGAAGCTCCTTTCCGTAGGATGCGGAAGCGGACTTTTCGAGAGCTATATCGACTGTTCCAACATCGAAGGAATTGAGCCTTCGGAGGATATGGGCAGCATCGCGGTTAAGCGCGGTGTAAACGTAATTAAATTCGGTCTTATCGAAGACGTTGACCTTCCTGATAACGAATACGACATTATCTATTTCAACGGTAGCTCAAGCTACATGGAAGACCTGGTTCCCGTTTACGGCAAGTGCCTCAAGGCGCTCAAAGCAGGCGGAAGGCTTATCCTTTTGGACGTTCCTAAGGAGAGCGCTTTCGGCTTCATGTACCTGCTCGGAAAGAGCCTCAACACATACGATCACGAGTATCTCGAAGGCGCAATGCCCGAGCTCCCTTATCCTCTCGCGCTTGCTGCATCAGGCGTATGGCACACAACCGAAGAG
>JAIKZM010000074.1 GCA_024682215.1 Saccharofermentans sp.
AGCTTGAGGACAGGATAGTCGGTTTTCTGAACACACTGACGCTCAACAGGAAGCTGCTGCTTCTATATTTCTTTTGCGTGCTTTTTCCTCTTCTTCTGACAGACGGATTCATCCTGGCGATCATAATCTCTAATGAGAGGACCCAGTTTCAGGTTGAAATGAGGAATGTTGCGACGAACGTATCTGCCGACTTCGTTTCTTCACTGAAGACGGCATCTGACATTTCAAATAACCTGTATGTTGACAGGTCGATATATTCTTTCCTTGAAACCAGGTTTAAGGACAATGCGGATTTCTACTCGCAGTATTATAAGTTTTTCGAAAACTACGGTTATTCATCATGGTATTATCTCCCGAACATGTCCAGGTTCGTGTTTGTAGCCGATAACGATACCATCACTTCGGGCGGTAACGTCAGCACTTTGGATTCCGTGAAAGATACAAGCTGGTACAAAGAATTCTTGTCATCGGATCACAAGGCAAAGCTCATTTTTTATTTCATGGGAGATGACGAACTCGGTGCCAACCAGACAAAGACCAAACAGGTCAAGCTTGTCAGGTGGCTTGATTATTACAAGGGAACGGATATGAAGAAGATGCTCGTCATCAATCTTGACTATCCGCTGCTGATGAGTAATTTCTCAAGCAAGAAATACGGAATGCTTGCCTACATCTGTGACGGTGACAAGATAGTCATATCTACGGACGGCCAGACAAATATATACAGCCCTTATTCATCCATTAATGATGCGGAACGTAAAAAGGCCAGCCATATCAGCTATTTCAATTTCATGGGAAAGGACTATACGATCATGTTGTATCCCAAGAGCGGAAACATAGTTTCCAGTGCTCTTAAGAACAATGCTGTATTCGTGTTCCTGCTCCTTACTCTCAACATACTCGTACCGCTCCTTTTGGTCAGGCTCATAAACAAGTCATTTACGAACAGGCTTTGGAAGCTTGATAAGGTCTTCGAGAGCGGAAATGACAACGTCGGACTTGTTACCGTCAACGATGTCGAGGGAACCGATGAGATAGCGCATCTCATGAACGGATACAATGATCTGGTAATGCGTAACAGAAAGCTTATCAAGACTATTTATGAGGATAAGCTGGTCTACCAGGAGACTGAGATCGAAAAGCAGCAGGCAGAACTTCTGGCAATGAGAATGCAGATCAATCCCCACTTCCTTTTTAACTGCCTTGAAAACGTCAGGATGCACAGCGTCATAAAGGGCGAAAAGGAAACGGCTGCCATGATCGAACGTCTTGCTGCTCTTGAAAGAGATGTCGTCGAGTGGAACCAGGACGTCATTCCTCTGCACAAAGAGCTTGGATTCATTAAGAATTATTTAAAGCTCCAGCAGTACAGATACGGTGACAGGTTCTCGTTTTCGATAAATGTTTCTGATGAAGTAAGCGACGCATCCATCCCGAAGCTCACGCTGGCGACATTTGTAGAGAATGCCTGCGTCCACGGAGCCGAGAAGAAGACCCGTGATGTCGTCATCATGATAAATGCGCATGCATCAGGCGACAGGCTGGTACTCGAAGTCGAAGACACGGGGGCCGGAATGGACAGTGATACCGCAGAACGTCTGCAGAAACGCATGAACGAATGCAGTTTTGCCGACCTCAAGAAAAACAAGCACATCGGCATACTTAATGCCTGCCTCAGGACAAAGCTCATCGCAGGCGGTGATGTCGATTTCATTTTCGAGAGCGAGGAGAAAATAGGAACATACATAAAGATAACCATGCCGCTGAAGCATTTTGAAGCTCAGCAGGCTGAAGGAGGAGACGAGTAATGGCAAGAGTTCAGGTGCTTTTGGCAGATGATGAACCCTTTATCCTGAAAGGACTTCAGATGCTCATCGATTGGGAGCTCTACGGATGTGAGATCGCAGGAACGGCTTCCAACGGAGCTGAGACATACAATATCATCAAGAGCAAAAAGATCGATCTGGCCATTGTTGACATCAGGATGCCGGAACTTACCGGTCTTGAGCTTATCAGCAGAGTGAAGGAAGAAGGCGGGATAGATACTGAATTTGTCATCTTAAGCGGTTTCTCTGATTTTGAATATGCTCAGACTGCCTTAAGGCTCGGAGTCGTAGATTATCTCTTAAAACCCGTCAGCCAGAAACAGCTTGTCTCGCTCCTGCGCAAGGTCGGCATCAAGAAGGATGCCGATAACGTCATGCAGGAACATGCGGAGAAGCTCAAGCGCGCATGTTTGGTGCAGTATCTGCTGGCCATCTTTAACGGAAAATCCAATCAGCATCAGATCGATTATGTGCGTGAGAATCTTGATATCGGAGGCAACATGAACTTCATTCATGTCACGATAGACAATATTGCCAATCTCGATGAAATGACCGACGAGGAAGTAGCTGATATCAAGAAGAACATAATCAGGAACTGCAGTGAGTATCTCGGAAAATACAGCGATCATCTGCTGCCTGAAGCTGAAGGCTTTGAAGAGGATTATGAGATCGGCTTCCTTTACTGCGGAGATATGGCCAAGGACGCGGGAAAGACCGACAGGGAATACCTGGAGGAACTGAGAAAAGCAGCCATGAGGGATATCCCTGTGGAAGTCGTGCTTTTGGTCGGCAAATCCGTAAGCACCCCCGAAAAACTTGCCGCATCTTATACAGGTGCCTGTGAGCTGCGCTATTTCAGGAGCTTTCAGAAGGGCGGAAGTGTCTATTTCTATGACGATGACATGTATGTCCCGCATTCCCAGGCTAAGGAGATGATCCATAAAGATGCTGCCGATGATCTTGTAAATGCGGTCATCAAGCATGACCATGACGAGATCAGCATATGTGTCGACAGGCTTTTCGAGAACATGGAGAATGCTCATTTCAACAGATTCTTAAATCTTAATATCAACTATTTCCTGTTCAGGATGATCCACCTTGCCGTTGAGATCGATGAAACAGTCGAACAGGATAATATCCTTCTTAATATAAGCGACGACGTTTTCGTACCCGGAAAGAATTTCAAGGATCATTTTAAGAATTTCGCCCTGGAATACTCAGATTATCTTTCACAGCTTAAGAAGGATTCCGGCCACAGGGGTCTCAAGGATGTAGAAAGATATATACAGGAACACTACGCTGAGAACCTGACATTAAGGGATCTAGGCAAGATGTATTTCATCAACAGCTCTTATCTGGGACAGCTCTTCCATAAGAAATATGGAATATCTTTTAAAGATTATCTAAATAACTGCAGGATCACCGCTGCGGCTGAGATGCTCCTTAAGAGTGACCGCAAAGTTGCTGATATAGCGGCAGAGGTAGGATATAAGGATATTGACTATTTTGTATCAAAATTTATTGAGATAAACGGCTGTACCCCGACAAAGTACAGACGGAATATCTGATTGTGCAACTTTCTATATTTTGGCGGGTAACTGACTTGAATTTGTCGGAGTTTTACAAAAAAGCAACTCTGTATAATCTCTACAACGGACAAAATATAGAAAGGAAGGTCCATTTATGAAGAAGACAAAAATCGCAGCAGTCGCTCTGGCATCATTGATGTCAGTTTCTGCATTGGCAGGCTGCAACAAGACACCTGGTGCAACTACAGCAGGTACAGCAGCTCCCGGCGAGACAAAACAGGCAGCTCCTGGACAGATCAAGGAATTTAGCGCGTTCTTCGCAGTACCCGCTACTACCGAGATCAACAAGGACAACGAAGTCCAGAAGATCATTGCCGAGAAGATCGGTGCCAAGTGCAACGAGACATGGCTTGCAGGTCAGCAGCCCTCTGAAGCTGTCGGCGTATTTATCGCATCTGGTGAGTACCCCGATTTCATCAACGGCGGCGACGCAATGAAGGCTCTCTATGAGGCTGGTGCTCTCATCGCTTGGGACGATTATATCGACAAGTATCCGAACATCAAGGAGTTCTTCTCTGACTATGAGTGGAGCCAGTTCAGACAGTCTGACGGTAAGATCTACTGGATGAATCCTTTCGAGAACATCTATGGTGAAGATAAGACCACCACACAGAACGGTGAGGCTTTCTGGATCCAGGCAAGAGTTCTTGAATGGGCTAAGTATCCTAAGATCGAGACTCTCGACGACTATTTCAAGGTCCTCGAAGACTACAACAAGGCTAACCCTACAACTCACGACGGCAAGAAGAACATTCCTTACACAATGCTCTGCGAAGACTGGCGTTATTTCTGCCTCGAGAACGCTCCTGAGTTCCTCGACGGTTATCCGAACGACGGTTCCTGCATCGTTGATGTTAACACCAAGAAGATCGTTGACTACAACACAACTCCTACAGCTAAGAGATACTTCAAGAAGCTGAACGAAGAGTATGCTAAGGGCGTCATCGATACCGGTGCTTTCACACAGACATACGATGAGTACATCTCCAAGCTCTCAACAGGTGTTGTTCTTGGTATGTGCGACCAGTGGTGGGACTTCGCTTACACAGTAAACGACGTATTCAAGACACAGAATACAGAGCAGTATGGTTACAACTACGTACCTCTCGGTCTTACGATCGATAAGGGTATGGAGAACCAGTGGTATACATCCGGTGGTACACTCAACGTTTCTTCCGGTATCGCTATCACAACAAGCTGCAAGGACGTTGAAGGCGCTTTCAAGTTCATCGACGATCTCCTTTCTCAGGAAATCCATGACCTCCGTTTCTGGGGCGTTAAGGATGTTGACTACAAGGTTGACGAGAACGGTATGTACTACAGAACAGAAGAAATGCGTAAGAATGCTGCTGATCCTAACTGGAAGACAAAGCACCTCTGCACATATTCTTACTTCCCTCAGTGGTCTGGTACATCCAGAGACGGCAAGAATGCTATGATGCCTGCTGAGCAGCTCTCTGAATTCAAGGATACACTCCCTGAGCCCGTTAAGAAGGTATTTGCAGCTTATGGCGCTAATACATACATTGATCTCCTCGGTTCTGTTAATAAGGCAGGCCCTTGGTTCCCGATGTATTCTTACTCCAACAACATGAAGACCGACACCAAGGGTGGTGAAGCTTGGACAAAGATGGGCGAGTGCAAGCACGCTTGGCTTCCTAAGGTCGTTATGTCTAAGGACTTCGACAAGACTTGGGATGAGTACATGAAGGCATACGCAGCATGCAAGCCTGAGGACTTCGTTGCAGAGATGCAGCAGGAGCTCGACAGACGTATTGCAGCTTACGAAGCTTCCAAGAAGTAATCATTCTAATGTCGCCGGTAATGGCAATGTAAGAAATTAAACCAGGTAGGCGGCCATCAGGTATCAGCCTTTGGCCGCCTATCATTTCTTAAAAAACAAACTCAAACTCAAAATCCCATAAAGAGGTTTCGCATGGCACGAAATACAATCAGTTCATTAGGTAGTGCTAATATAGGAGTCAAAAAGACCAGTAAGTGGGCCGAAGCTAGAAGACAGCCGTTCCTCCTTATTTCATCAGCACTTCTTCTTATTTACGGAATCATTTTCTATTATGTTCCAGTGTTGGGATGGATTACAGCATTCCAGGACTACAAGCCGGCTAAAGGTTTCTTAAAGTCGCAGTGGGTCGGATTTGCTAAATTCCAAAAATTATTTGCAAACAAGACGTTCTATCTTGCGTTCAGAAATACGCTTGCGATGGGCGTCATCAATCTCATATTCCATTTCGTAACTGCGATCGCATTCGCACTGATCCTTAATGAAGTACGAGTCATGTTCGCTAAGAAATTCGTTCAGACGATCTCCTACATGCCTCACTTCCTTTCCTGGATCATCGTTACGGCAATCGTTCGAGACATCCTTGCTTCTGACGGTATCGTTAATGAGTTCCTCATGAACGTTTGCGGAAACAAGATGCCGATCGACTTCTTCGCAGTCAAAGGATATTTCTGGTGGATAGTCGCTTTCGCGAATGTCTGGAAAGAAACGGGATGGAATGCGATCATATATCTTGCAGCGATCACAGCTATCGATCCTTCACTCTATGAAGCAGCTGACATGGACGGTGCGAGCAGATTCCAGAAGGTATGGTACATCACACTTCCTTCACTCCGTCCTACGATCATGATCCTGCTTCTCATCAACATCGGTAACGTTCTCAACGCAGGTTTCGAACTTCAGTACATCCTCGGTAACGACGTTATTTCCGACGTTTCCAAGATCCTTGACGTATTCATTCTTGACTGGGGTATTTCTCAGTTCGACTTCTCTCTCGGTACTGCAGCAGGTATCTTCAAGAGTGTCATTGCTCTCATACTTGTCTGCCTTGGCAACTGGACTGCCAAGAAGACCGGTGATGAACGGTTATTCTAAGGGAGGGGAAAATTATGAAAAAGAAATATGGTGTTGGCGATATTGCCTTCGAGGTATTCCTTGTAGTATTCCTCGTAATATTCGTTGTCGTTACGCTTTATCCTGTTATCAACACTCTCGCTATCTCATTTAACGACGGTTTTGATACGATCACACACAGAATCCACTTTATTCCTCATATGTGGACTCTTGATAACTACAAGGCAGTTTTTGCCAAGGAAGGCTACAGACAGGCTGCAATCGTTACCGTAGGAAGAACTGTTCTCGGTACATTGCTCTCACTCGTTTTGAACGCTATCCTTGCTTACGTTATCAGCAGAAAGAAATTCCTCTTCAAGAAGAGCTTCTCTCTGTTCTGGGTTATCACCATGTATGTTAACGGCGGTCTTATCCCGACATACATCGTTTTCCAGAAGCTCCACCTTACAAACAGTTTCTGGGTATACGTTATCCCGGGTGCTGTCAGCGCATTCAACATGCTGGTTATCCGTAACTTCATGAACGGTATCCCTGATTCCCTCGAAGAGTCAGCTCAGATCGATGGTGCAGGATACTTCAAGATCTTCACAAGCATCATTTCGCCTCTGTGCAAACCCGTTTATGCTACGATCACACTCTTCGTTGCTGTTTACCACTGGAATGCATGGTTCGATGCAATGATCTACAACAAGATGCACGATGAGTACACGGTTCTCCAGTACGAGCTCATGAAGCAGCTGCAGACAGCAATGAAGTCAGCTGGTTCAGTAGAAGGACTTAAGAACTCAGGAACGACGATCACACCTACGTCGATCAGGGCGGCAGCCACTATCGTTACAATGGTGCCTATCCTCTTCGTTTATCCGTTCCTGCAGAGATACTTCGTTACCGGTCTTACGATCGGCGGTGTTAAGGAATAATAACGTCCTTTGTGTTTCAACGGTTTATGTTTCAGGCGCCCCGCAAGGGACGCCTGAAACATTTTAAGGGATAGAATAATAGCACTCTTTAGAGTATTATTAACGATAGTTTTATTTGGGAGTACTCAATGAATATATTTAGATATGACAGTCCTTTGATGCAGTTCCTATCCAGAGCGGCTGATCTTATTTGGGTCAATCTGCTCGTTCTTATCTGCAGCCTGCCGGTGTTTACGATCGGTGCTTCACTCAGTGCGATGGAGAATATCATCTACAAGATACTTCACAATGAAGATGTATCGGTTACGAAAGAGTTCTTTCAGGCTTTCGGAAAGAACTTCAAGCAGGCCACTGTCATTTGGCTCATTATTCTGGCCGTTGAAGGAGTACTCGGCTACGATTTTTACTATTCAAGACAGATCGGCACCAACGTTTCAGAGGTTATGCTGACGGTAGCAGTGATCCTGTTCGTTCTCGTATATGCCATGATGCTTTACATCTTTCCTTTGCAGTCACATTACTACAACAAGACCAAGGATCTTTTCAAGAATGCGGCGATCCTTGTCATCGTTCATCCGGTAAGGACCATAATCATGCTTGCGATCCAGGCGATATTTATGGGCATCGGTTTCCTTATCGTTCTCGATTACAGATTTATTCCCGTACTTGTATGTTTCTGCATCTCGCTGCCCTGGTATTTCTGCGCATGCGTTCACATGCCCGTATTTGACAAGCTTGACGGCGTCGACAAGTTCGGCAACAAGATCGGACCTGAGACATTCAAAAAAGAATCCGATTCCACAGAAGAAACTGAGGAACCGGATCCTGAAACTTCAGATGAAGATGAGTCTGAAGAGCCTGACGGTGAAGAAGAGGATAAGAGCGAATCTTAAGAGGGAACCGCTCCTTCTGAAGTAAACTTCATCACATCGGCATCTCCGCTGTTGTAAGGCTTCCATACGGGCATCTGAGTGCCGTCGTTATCCATGCAGTTGGGGTCATGAGTCTTGACAAATGACGCCAGATAATTAGCCATCTGCCTTGCAAGCTCGAAATGCCTTCCGCGCATCGGTCTCCAGCACTTGATTATATTGTCGAACCAGAACCAGAGATCGACAGAATGGAAATTGCCCGGGTTGTCTTCGCCGGGGATGTCCGTACCGAATTCATATACATAGATGGGGCCTGCACCTGAAGCCACTGCCTTTGCGCATGAATCCTTAACTGTCTTTTCGACGACATGTACGCCGTTAAAATCGAATTCGTCGACCGTGTATCCCGCTATTACCGGAATGCCGTTAAACTTGTTTTCCTCTAAACGCATCAGTGCATCGGTCTTGTAGTTTACGCCGTCTTCGCAGGGAGCAAACCTCGGATGAGCCTGAGCCCATTCGCCGTATTTGTCCCTGATGGCGAACGCATCAAGCTTGCGAGCTTCCTCTATGCTGCTTACACCGAGGAAATCGAGAAATTCCTTACCTTTATCCTCAGCTCTTTTAAGTTCTACAGGGAGGAGGATGTCGTCTCCGGGGAAACGGATAAGTCCGCTCATTATCACTGCGGCTTTGATCTTGCCGAAGTTGTCCTCGTTCGTTATCTGGTTCAGAACGCTTCCGCCGCCAGCGGACTGGCCTGCGATGGTAATGTTCTCAGGGTCTCCGCCGAATGCGGCGATATTTTCGTAAACCCAGTCAAGACCTGCTTTCTGATCCAACAGCCCAAAGTTTGCCGGAGCATCGGGTGACTCTGCGGTAAGTTCGGGATGGGCAAGGAAACCGAGTGCCGCAAGTCTGTAATTGACGCTTACGACTACTATGCCGCGGCGGGCAAGGCGTTCACCGTTGAATTCCATCTCGGCGGTATATCCCCACTGGAAACCGCCGCCGAAGTACCAGAGGAGTACAGGGAGCTTTTCGCCTGTTGTCTTTGCAGGAGTCCAGACATTGAGATACAGGCAGTCTTCACTCATGGGAATGTCAGGATCAACATGCCATTCTTTGCAGTAGACATCAGTGCCTACTGCGGGCTGGTCCTGAACTGATATGGGACCGAACTGATATGCCTCAAGCGTGCCTTCCCAGTCCTCGCAGGGCTGGGGAGCCTTCCATCTCAAGTCGCCTGTCGGGGGAGCTGCAAAAGGGATGCCCTTGTAAACCGTTATCCTCGGATCGTTTCCGGGAAGGCCTCTGACCTTGCCGTTCTTTATTACAGTCTCTCTGAGCATGACTTAATCCTCCTTGAGCTCAAATCCCGCGAAATCGGGATTTCCGTTTCCGTTGAATGTGAAGTAGATGCTGCCGGTGCCATCGGGGAGCTTGATGTCTGCAGGAACATTGGTCCAGTAGTTGAAGTTTTCAACCGGAATCGTTCCCAAGACCTCGCCGCCGATCTCATTTCTTACTTCAAATACGCCGTTGCCGTAACCTCTGATGCTTATGCGGCTTACGCGGCTGTTGTTGAAATCGAAGAACTTGAAGCCTGCAGTGGAGGAGTTGGTCATGTTTGCGATGTAACCGCAGCCGGTATTCTCATCGGCATCTGCCTCATCCTGTGTGATCCTCGGAAACTCTGAACCGATGAACATGCCGTTGCCCCAGGAACCGCCTGTGTACATCAGCTCGGTGTCGTTGAACAGATTGCAGCAGATGTAGGAAGGGTACCAGCCTTTGCCTTCGAGCGGGCCGCCGTTGAGGCCGCAGGATGTCATCTGTGCCTGGTTGATGGTGCCGTCGTCGTTGAATGTGATCTTATCTGCACAGCCCTGTCTTGAGAATACGGTGCCGTTTGTGTGACGGTGATAGAAGATATACCAGTCACCGTTGATCTCTTCCATGCTTCCGTGATTGTTTGATGTATAGAATACAGGCTTTTCGGCTGGCTTATATCCGCCGATGTGCATGTCGCAGTTGCTTACCACAACCCCCTGATACTTGAATTCGCCTTCGGGTGAATCCGATGTCGCGTAGCAGAGCTCGTGAAGAACTACAGAAGAATAGATGAAGTAGTAGATTCCGTTCCTCTTGCGGATGGAAGATGCTTCAAAGAACTCGTGGCCTTCGTATCCGCTGCCTGCGGAGTAGGGCTGAGAGGGCATGATGAATCTCGGACCCTTGACGATCGTGAGCATGTCTTCGCCAAGAACGGTGTGCATCGGGCCGTGCCTTGACTTGTCGCCGATGGGGCAGAAACCCGTATAGAGGTGGGTCACGCCGTTCTCGGTGATAACACCCGGATCGAATTGCGGATCATCGCCTTCTTTTTTACCGAGAAGAGTTCCGTCGCTGTAGTGAACGAAACCGTAGAATTCATATTTGCCTGCGGGAGTATCACATACCGCTACGGATACGACATTGACTTTATCCAGAACATAGTAGAGATAGTATCTTCCATCAGGACCTACCGTGACGTCAGGAGCATAGAGCGCCATGTGTCCGTCTTCGTTTAACGGATCCTGCGTTCTCCTGTAAATGACACCTTCGTATCTCCAGTTGCCGAGGTCGTCTACGGGCGCGGACCAGCAGACATAGTCGTTGAGACAGAATACGTGTCCGCCGAACATATCGTGAGAACCGTAAACATAGACACGGCCGTCGAATACGTAGGGCTCTCCGTCGGGAACGTATTCCCATGACGGAAGGTAAGGGTTAAATGCCTGTTTCTTCATAGTTGTTTATCTCCCTGTTATTTTTGTGCAATGCAGTTAATCTGTACTGGCGAGGAGAGAGTCCGGTGAACTTGCGGAACTGTCTGCAGAAATGCTCGGTGTTCCTGTAACCGCACTGTTCTCCGACCGCGCTGATGGTATCAGCCGTATATAAGAGTTTGTCCTGCGCCATCTTGATTCGTGCCTTGATGACGTCGTTCATGCATGATATTCCGAAAGAGTTCTTGTAGAGCAGCTGCAGATGAGCGGGACTGATGCTGAGGCTGTCAGACATCATTGCCACAGTCCAGTTCTTTTCGGGATGAAGGAGTACGTCTTTGCGCAGATTCAAAAGCTGTGCCATGTAAGGCGATTCGTTGCTTACCGAAACGTCGGCGGAAAGTTTTGAGATCAATGCGTGGAAAAGATCGTTTATGACCGGGTTTGAAGGACCTTTGCTGATCTGATTCTCCCAGGATATAAGCTTGATCAGATTGTGGATGTAGTCCTTATCGGAAGGAGTGAACGGGATGCCTTTGAGAGGAAAATCAAGAACGATGTTCTCGTCTGTCTTGAAGTGGATCCAGTCGTTTGTATAAGGTTCGCCTGTGGGTGAAAAATAGAACTTGTGAGTATTGGCAGGGAAAAGGATCACGGTTTCCGGAGGACAGAGCTTCATTTTGTCCTCGAAAGGAAAATATACGGAACTGTGGGAAAACACGAGCAGCCAGCATTCAAAACCGGGCTGGCCTGATTCGGTATCAAACCTGATTCCTTCCTTGTGGGTGTAATTATAACCTGAATACAATATATCAATCATTCCGGCCGTTTTCCATGCGTGTCACTGTCTTTAAAATATATATCAGATTTATAATAACACCTGTGTTGGTCTAAACGAAGAGTAAAATAGGATAAATCAATTTATCCGTACGAAAAGTCATTGATGGAAATATGCGGATGATGATAATTTCAAAGTGCTAAAATCATATATACTGAATCATATTCGTCTTAATACGGAAGTGACAGCAATATCACCGGAGGAATTCAGATCATGGCAGAAAAAACAAAGATGATAATCGAGAAGGATTTTAAGATCGCTGATATCGATGACAGGCTTTACAGTTCTTTTATCGAGCATCTCGGCCGCGCCGTTTATGACGGTATCTATGAGCCCGGTCATCCTCAGGCTGATGAGAGCGGATTCAGAAAAGACGTTATCGATCTTGTAAAGGAACTCGGTGTAACGACTGTCAGATATCCGGGCGGAAACTTTGCTTCAAACTATTTCTGGGAAGATACGGTAGGCCCCAAGGATCAGAGGAAAAAGAGACTTGATCTTGCATGGAGGACTTTGGAACCGAATGAAGTCGGAATAAACGAATTCTCCAAATGGGCAAAACAGGCCGGCACTTCTGTGATGATGGCCGTCAACCTCGGTTCCAGGGGTGTTCCGGACGCTCTGAATCTCCTTGAATACTGCAATCTCGATACGGACAGTTACTATGCGTCTCTTCGAAGGGAGCACGGTGACAAGGAACCTTACGGCATCAAGCTCTGGTGCCTCGGAAACGAGATGGACGGTCCCTGGCAGGTAGGTCAGAAGACCGCTACTGAGTACGGTCACATCGCTGCTGAGACGGCCAAGGCCATGAAGATGATGGACGAGACGATCGAGCTTGTCGCATGCGGAAGTTCCGGTGTCGGAATGCCCACATTCGGTGAGTGGGAAGCACAGGTCCTTGACCAGGCATACGATTACGTTGACTATATTTCACTGCACCAGTATTTCGAGAACCGCGCGGGCGATACGGCTGATTTCTTCGCAAGCCTCGATGACGTTGACGAATTCATCAACGCGGTAATCGCCACATGCGATTACATCAAGGGAAAGAAGCACAGCAAGAAGACTGTCAACCTTTCATTTGATGAATGGAACTGTTGGTATCACCAGTCTGCCGAAGACAGCGAGACCATGGAGAAGAAGCCCTGGGGACTTCACCCTCATCTTCTTGAGGACCACTACACATATGAGGATGCGATAGCTGACGGACTTGCCTTGATCAAGTTTATCAAGCACGCTGACAGAGTAAAGATCGCATGCCTTGCGCAGCTCGTAAACGTGATCGCTCCGATCATGACCGAACACGGCGGCGCAGCTTGGAGGCAGACGATCTTCTATCCTTTCTATCACGCATCAAAGTACGGCAGAGGCGCAGCTTTAAAGCCCGTTATGAAGACCGGTACACACAAGACTTCCAAGCATGAGGAAGTAACTGACGTTGAGGCCGTTCCGGTTTATAACGAAGAGAAGCAGCAGCTTACGATCTTCGCGGTTAACCGCCTTATCGATGATACAGTACCTTTTGAAGTCGATCTGCGCGGCTTTGAAGGTTACAAGGTAGTAAAGTATCAGGCTCTCGAGAGCGATGACATGCTTGCTGTAAACTCAGCAGAAGACGAGAAGATCGCACCCATTGAAAAGACTGATTACGAAGTTACCGCTTCAGGTTTTAAGGCAGAACTCAGACCTGCTTCATGGAACGTTTTCGTTCTCGAAAAAGCCTGATCGGTATGTCGCTGTAAATGTCGCTTTTGAAGCGACCACCAAGATCACCATCCTCCCTATAATGAGGCCATAAGCAATGCTTAAAGCTTCATGAAAAGGGAGGATTTTAAAATGAAAAAGAATCTTACGGAACTGGTATTCATCCTGGACAAATCAGGCAGCATGGCAAACCTTACGAATGATACGGTAGGCGGATTCAATGCCATGATCGGAAAGCAGAAGAAACTGGACGGCGAGTGCATCGTTTCGTGCGTGCTTTTCGACAATGATCAGAAAGTGATCTATGACAGGGTTCCGTTATCCGAAGTAAGGCCGATGACGGAGGAAGACTATACGGCAGGCGGCTGCACGGCACTCGTCGATGCATTGGGAAAATCCGTGAAGTATATCGGAAACATCCACAAACACTTAAGAGAAGAAGACATTCCCGAGCACACTGTCTTTGTAATAACGACAGACGGAATGGAAAACGCGAGCCGTGAATATTCCGCTGACAAAGTAAGGAAGATGGTCAGCAAGAAGAGCGAAAAGAACGGCTGGGAATTCCTTTATCTTGCGGCGAACATCGATGCCGTTGAGACCGGAGCCGCGATCGGTATAAAGAAGGGAAGAAGCGCAAACTATAAAGCTGATGGAGCAGGAACGGGACTCCTTTATGAGACAGTGAGCAATGCGATCATGGGAATGAGGTGCTGCAGCGCAGTCTCTGATGACTGGGCAGCAGAACTTGAAAAAGACAACAGGAACAGAAACTGAAGTATCAGCCCCGAATTTATCATTCGGGGTTGTTTACCACTAACCGCATTGAAACTGTGCTATCATAGCCTTATTGAAACTCATTAGAAGGAGGGTATGGTATGGGTTTTGAAGCAGAAGTGGCAGAATATGTGCCGGTTCTTTATCAGACTTTCTGGGCATTGGTCCCGCCGCTCGTGGCGATCCTTTTGGCCCTGATAACAAAAGAGGTCTACAGTTCACTTTTCGCGGGTGTTATCGTCGGAGGACTCATTTATTCTTATTCATACACGAGCCCTTATGTGAATCCGGTTATGTCGCTGAATCACATTTTCAAAAACGGACTTATTAAGCAACTGTCTGATGAGGGACATGTAGGTATCCTTATATTCCTTGTATTCCTAGGTATTATAGTTGCCATGATGAATAAAGCGGGAGGGTCTGCGGCATTCGGCGAATGGGCTTCAAAGCGCGTTCACTCCAGAAGATCCGCAATGCTCGCTACGACACTTCTCGGATGCCTTATCTTTATTGACGACTATTTCAACTGTCTTACCGTCGGTTCGGTAATGCGCCCGGTTACTGATAAAGAGAAGATCTCGAGAGCAAAGCTTGCTTACCTCATCGATGCGACTGCCGCACCTATCTGCATCATCGCTCCTATTTCTTCATGGGCCGCAGCGGTTTCCGATTTCGCCCCTGAAGGCACTAACGGGATCATGCTCTTCATCAGGGCGATTCCTTATAACTATTACGCTCTGCTCTCCATTCTCATGATCGTATGCCTATCTGTATTCAAGATCGATTACGGTCCGATGAAACGTCATGAGCTTAATGCGCTCAACGGAGATCTTTTCACCATTGAGCCTACCGACAGAAGAACAGACGATAAGGTTACGGGAAAGGGTAAGGTGGTCGATCTCGTTGTACCTGTCATCATGCTTATCCTGTTCTGCGTCATCGGCATGATCTATACCGGAGGATTCTTTGAAGGAAAGTCTTTCATAGATGCATTTGCCGTGTGTGATGCTTCTCTAGGCCTTGCATACGGTGCATTCGGAGGCATCGTTTTCATGCTCCTGTTCTACATCGTAAGAGGCGTTCTGAAATTCACGGACTGCATGTCATGCGTTGAGTCAGGCTTCAAAGCAATGGTTCCGCCTATTGCTATCCTTACTCTTGCATGGACACTTAAGGCCATGACCGATTCTCTCGGCGCAGACAACTATGTTGCAGCTCTCGTCCAGAAGGATGGCTTCCAAAACCTTAACTGGGCAATGCCCGCGGTCATCTTCCTGATCGCATGCGGACTGTCTTTTGCAACGGGCACTTCATGGGGTACATTCGGTATCCTCATTCCGATCACT
>JAIKZM010000080.1 GCA_024682215.1 Saccharofermentans sp.
TGCGATTTTTGTCTTCTTCATAAATGGACCTTCCTTTCTATATTTTGTCCGTTGTAGTGATTATACAGAGTTGTTTTTGTGTAAAACTCCGACAAATTCAAGTCAGACTCCCGACAAAATATAGAAAGTTGCACAATCAGATATTTCGTCTGTACTTTGTCGGGGTACAGCCGTTTATCTCAATAAATTTTGATACGAAATAATCAATGTCTTTATAGCCTACCTCAGCCGCAATATCCGCTACTTTACGGTCGCTCTTGAGGAGCATTTCGGCTGCGGCATTGATCCTGCAGTTATTAAGGTAATCTTTAAAAGAAAGACCGTATTTCTTATGGAAGAGCTGTCCTAAATAAGAACTGTTGATGTAATACATCTTTCCGAGATCTCTGAGGGTAAGGTTCTCGGCGTAGTGATCCTGGATATATCTTTCAACGTCTTTTAAGCCCCTGTGGCCGGAATTCTTCTTAAGCTGGGTAAGATAATCTGAATACTCGAGCGCAAAAGTCTTGAAGCGCTCCTTGAAATTCTTTCCCGGAACGAAAACGTCATCACTTATATAAAGAAGTATATTATCCTGTTCCACCGTCTCATCTATCTCGATGGCAAGATGTATCATCCTGAACAGAAAATAATTGATGTTAAGATTCAGGAATCTGTTGAACCTTGTGTTCTCCATGTTTTCGAACAGGCGGTCCACGCATTCGGAGATCTCATCATGGTCATGCTTGATGACCGCGTTTACCAGGTCGTCGGCTGCATCCTTATGGATCATCTCCTTAGCCTGTGAATGCGGAACATACATGTCGCTGTCATACTGATAGATGTTCTCATCGTAAGGCTTCAGGCTCTTGAGGTACCTGAGTTCGCAGGCACTGCTGTAGGAAGCGGCGAGTTTTGATGTCTCATTTACGGTACGTCCCACAAGCAGGGCAACTTCGATCGGGATGCTCCTCATGGCAGCTTTCCTGAGTTCCTCCAGATATTCATTGCGGCTCTTCCCTGCATCCCTGGCCATGATGTCGCAATAAAGGAATCCTATCTCGTATTCCTCCTCAAAGCCATCTGCTTCCGGAAGCAGATGATCACTGTATTTTCCGAGATATTCCGTACAGTTCTCTATGATCTTCTTCTTTATCTCGCTGACTTCCTCGTCTGTCATTTCCTCAAGGCTCGTCACATTGTCGAGCGTGATATGGACAAAATTCATGTCACCTCCGACAACGAGGTTTTCACATACGTAATCAACCTGATGCTTATTTGAGGTTCCGTTCAGGATGGCAAGCAGGTACTGGACGAGGCACGCGCGCTTCAGTTTGTCGGCATGCTCCTGAAGGACGTTATCCGCATCTTTCTTGACGCCGATCTTGCGGAGGACTCCCACGAGCTGCTTCTGGCTTACCGGTTTTAACAGGTAATCGACTACTTTAAGCCTTAAGGCCGTCTGTGCATATTCGAAGTCCGAGAAACCGCTCAAGATGACAAAGTCCGTATCAATGCCCTCATCCTTGACCCTGGTGATAAGTTCGAGGCCCGTGAGTTCCGGCATCCTGATGTCAACAATGGCAAGATCGATCATCTGGCTCTTTATGATATTGTAGGCCTCAAGTCCCGTTGAAGCTGTAGCCACGATCTCGCAGCCATACAGTTCCCAGTCGATGAGCATCTTGAGTCCTTTTAAGATAAAAGGCTCGTCATCTGCCAAAAGCACCTGAACTCTTGCCATTATTCTTCTCCTCCTTCAGCCTGCTGAAGCTCATAGTGCTTCAGCGGCATCGTGATCTTGATGTATGTTCCGATCTGCTCCTCACTCTCGAAAAGGAAATCCACGTCTCCTCCGGCAATGAGTTTTGTACGCAGGCAGGCATTTAATATTCCTATATGTCTGTTCTTCTTAAGATCAGCAAAAGTGCATTCACGCATCTTCTTCTGCAGACGCTCCGCACTGGCACTGTCCATGCCGGCACCGGTATCCTCTATTTCAAGGATCAGTCTGTCATCAGAAGCATGTGCGTTGATAATGATAACAACATCTCTGGTCTTCTTTTCCGCGCCATGAACGCATGCATTCTCAACAAATGTAGCAAGAGTGAGTTTAGGAATGGAGGCATCGCTTACTTCATCCGAAACGTTGATCGAGAATGAGAACCTTTCACCGTATCTGTACTGCTGGAGATTAAGATAGTTTTTAATAAAAGTCATTTCCTTATGTAGAGGGATAACATCCTGGTTCCATTCAACAACGTCGCGCTCCAGGGCAGCAAGTCTTTCTATCATGGAAGCCGTCTCCTTCTCTCCTTTTATGACGCTGTGCATTCTTATGTTCTCAAGACAGTTGAACATGAAGTGCGGATTGATCTGCATACGCATGGCAAGAAGTTCTGCCTGCTGCTTTTCGATCTCGTTCTCCTGATAGACGAGCTTATCCTCATAGATCGTCTTGATGAGCTGCCTGTTCCTCAAAACGAGCTCATTGTATCCGTTCATAAGATGTGCAATCTCATCGCTTCCTTCGACATTGTTGACGGTTACGAGACCAACGTTGTCCGTTCCTATCTCGAAAACCTTATTGAGTTTGCCGAGTCTGTTAATGAAGGACTTGTTTATAAGCCTGACAAGGATCAGCGGCATAAGGATATTCATTGCCAGAAGCAGGAACATCACGGGCATGTTTTTCCTGAACGCACCGGCAACGACGTTGCTGTTGTCCGGAAAGACCATGATCGTATAAGTCTTTCCCATGTAATAGATCTCACTCGTATACCCGGCCTTCCTTATGTCTGCTTCGTTGATCGATGTATACGGACTGTAAATGTTCATCTGACCGTCTGTCGAAAAGATGATCTTATCTCCGTCACAGATATATGCGAGCATGCCGTAATTCTTGCTTGAAAGATTACTCATGAGCGAAGGATAGTCGAGATTGATAACCAGCATCTTCTTTATTTCTGTATCCTTGTAGTAATCCAGCCATCTGACGAGCTTTACCTGCTTGGTCTTCGTCTGAATGGCACCGTTTTCATCACCCATAAAGTAGAAGATGAACTGCGCCTTATATTTTGATGAGATAAATTCCTGATACCAGTTGTTATCTTCAACGGATTTCAGCGTGTAGATGTTACCGCCCGGGATAATGGTGTTATTGTCGGCAACAAAGATGAACCTTGCCAGATGTGGCAGATAAAGAGACTGATAACCGTTCTGCTTGATCCATTCATAGTAACGGGTATAGAAATCCTCGTTGTCATTAAAAGGAGTGTCAAGGAACGTATATATGGATCTGTCGACATACATGTTGTTCGAAACGTCGGATGCCGTCTTGATCGAATTGATAAAATCGGCTGAAACGTTCTTTGCGACAGACTTCATTTCGTCATTAAACTGGGATCTCTCGTTAGAAATGATGGAGGCAAGGATATAACCGTCAGTGATAAGGAGCGGTAAAAGAACGCACAGCAAATACAGGAGCAAAAGCTTCCTGTTGAGATTCAGGTTGTTCAGCGCTCCCAGGAGCTTTTCTTCAAGTCTGTGTCTCCTGAATATATTCATGACATTATTCTATCACAGGCCTTGAAGTACTGCCGTTATGATCCTTGCAGACTCATCCTGATCACGGCTTAAGACATTGATGCCGAATATGACCGTTGCAGGCTTGTCGGGCCAGTAATTCGTGTAACCGAGCTTTTTGATCATGTCTGCATCTTCTATCATAAGACCAGTCATTATCTTCGCATCGGAATATGACGAAAGGTCGACATTGGTGTCGGAAAGCTCCATCCCCTTGCTTTTTCTGTATTCCACGATCATCTTTTTATACTCGCGCTCGCTGAGATAGACAGGCTTGATCTTGGCGAACTTTTCAGCGGGAAGAATCTTCTCAAGTGATCTGTAAAGGTTAGTGCAGTCCGTAAGATACTCAAAGAAATAAGGCATCGCAGCCTGATCAGTCACGATGACGTTGGCTCCAGAATAAAGAGTTGCGACAGCAGCCTGGTTAGTATATGAATCAGCCTGCTGTTCCTTTTCGCTGACAGCAACATAGCAGAACGTCGAAAGGTTCGGATACTTGAACCCTAGGTCTTTTACGACTCCGTCATAGTATCCGGGCGCGTTTTCAAAGTTTCCGATCGATATTATCCCGCAGTCTTCACGGGGCTTAAAGAAGAAATTCCAGATGAGCGATGCCGAAACTATTATCAGGATCAGCGCGCCGACATAGTATTTCCAGGTATAAGAGACATATGTCTTCCATTCTTCCTTAGTCTTTCCAAGGAACTTTTTCTCATGCGCACGCGCTTCTTCCGCCTGCACTCTCATGTCGCGGTTGCCTGCAGCTATGTCGTAAGCCGCTGAAAGGTCGGCAAGCTTTTGCTCCGCCTCATCGCCTTTCATGCTCCTGTACTTCTTTGAAAGCTGCCAGAACCTGTTTTCGAGCGTCTCTTTGTCGGCATCGGCCGGGAGGCCCATATACTCCAGGGCTTCTTCCTTAGTCATTGAAGCGATCTGCCCGCTTGTTACTTCATCATTTGCTTCCATTTATGATTCAGCCTCCGATTATCTCCTCGTCCATCGCCAGAAGCACTCCGTTGATCTCCCTGATATCGTACTTTCCGTTAGTTATGAAGTACGTAAGCACCAGGTCTCCCCTGCTGCTGTCAGAAAGGGCGTAACCCGCCTTCATCAGCAGAGCCGTTGCCTCTTCCATGCTCATCTTAAGAGCTATTGCGAAAGCGAGAACTGTTTTCTTTTTAGGATGATAGTGAATGTCGCTCCTTATCTTCGAAAATAGCTTCCTGTCGACATTCGCCATCTTATAGCATTCCGCATCAGTCATGCCACGTTCGTCTATCTTACGGAGCAGCATCTGCGTAAAACTCTCGTCTATCCTGCTGTCAACAAATTCACTGACGCTCTCTTCAGACAAAGCGCAGGAATCCTCCATGACCGGAGGCATGGCGACAGCATGCATTGCAGCGGCACGCATTGTTGATGAATTGCCGCGGTCCGGAAAACGCTTTCTCGCAGAACCTGAAAGTTCGTTCATCGGGACGCGTCCCGCGCCCATCCCGCATATTTCAGGCTTAAAGCGTTCTTCTACGAACCGTCTGACTTCATCAAGAAGCTGTCTGCTGACAATGATAGGATCATTTTCTGACATCTCGGACTCATTCTCCCTTGAGCGACGACTTAATGACCGTCACATTATTATCCTTATTTTTCAAGACAAGCCATTCTGCCTTGAAACCGCCTTTTTCGGCCCTGATCCTGTAATAAGGGAAAACATCTCCGGCAACACAGTTAAACTGGTATACAAGACCCGCTTTTGCCTGGACGCTGAACATTTCCTTTTCCACGGCAAATTTGTCGGTGTTCATATCCCATGCACCTTTTTCAAGGGTAACCTTAACATCATCAAGGTCACATACAAATCTCATGTCAGTTCCGGATCCGCTGTTAAGAACATGAACGACATTACCGAGGCCGGTATATTCAGCACTGTCCGGCTGCATATATACGCTGATGGAAAATTTGCCGGCAGCCTTGACAATGCCTGCGGACGGAGTCGTTGTGTTATCACTGTACAAATCGGTCCATCCCGCTTCTTTGGCAGTATAGTCTTTCGTGGATGCCAGTTCATTCATCTTTTCTTCCGACACCTCTTCCGCACCCAAAGACTTGAGTTTGCTCACCAGCTGCTCTTCCAAGGCTTTGTCGGTATCCGTATCCGACCAGCCGCCTACTGATATTACGACCTGTCCTTCAGATATGAACTCACGGATGATAAAGCTGTTGGAAAGATTCTCAAATCCTTCTCCGGATTCCTCTTCGGTCTTTTTGAGATGCTTTATGACATTAGCGGCATAACTTCCCTGATATTCATTGTACGTGAAGACCTCGCTGCACTTTCCGCCCGGTTCGACTCTTATGAGCACCATCTTGTACATTCCCCTGAAAGGAACAGTTGCCGACTCAAGATAACCGCCGTAATAAAGCCTGTATTCGTCAGGAACCTTTTGTTCAATGATGGAATTCATCACGAGATTTCCGTTTTCATATCCGATGATACAGATAACTGACGATGTTCCGTGATCCAGCATATCCAGCTTTATAAACAGCTCCGGTATGCCGTCTCTTCCGCAATCGATGATCGCATAACGGGCAACAGATCCGAACGAAGGATCAAACCTCACTGCCTTTTCCATCTCGTCAAGCGTATATGTACCGTATTTCAGATCGAAATATGCTCTCCCGCTGTTTTCTTCAAAACATCCGGAAGTCGTGACCTTACAATTTCCCGCAATGAAATCCGCATATGCTTGGGAAGCAATATCAGCAGGATTGGGCGGTACCGTTTCAGACGGAACCGTCTGCGCGGAGGAAGATGTCTGGACTTCGGAAACCAAAGGATTCTGATCTGTCGGGGAAACAACAGTCGTATTCACCGGGAAATATGAGCATCCGGACAGAATAAACGCGCTCAGCAAAGCGCATGCTGCAGATCTTAAGACTTTCCTGTTCATGCAGTCATTCCTCCGTGACTCCTTGGTTTACAGTCGATATTCTACCAAAATTGAAGACTCAAAAAAACAGGCGGCGCATTTTATGCACCGCCCGTATGATTTATTCTTTGTACTTTAGATCAGAACTTGCCTGCCTTAGCAGCTTCCTCAACGGAAACAGCTGTGGAAACAGTCATACCGACCATCGGGTTGTTACCGGCTCCGATGAGACCCATCATCTCAACGTGAGCAGGAACTGAAGAAGAACCTGCGAACTGAGCGTCAGAGTGCATACGGCCCATAGTATCTGTCATACCATAGGAAGCGGGACCTGCAGCCATGTTATCAGGGTGAAGTGTACGGCCTGTACCGCCGCCTGATGCAACTGAGAAGTACTTCTTGCCTGCCTCGAGGCGCTCCTTCTTGTATGTACCTGCAACAGGGTGCTGGAATCTTGTCGGGTTGGTGGAGTTACCTGTGATGGAAACGTCAACGTTCTCCTTCCAGAGGATTGCAACACCTTCCTGAACGTCATCTGCACCATAGCAGTTGACCTTTGCTCTCGGAGAATCAGCATTCTTGGAATAGCATGTTCTGGAGAGTTCCTTGAGCTCGCCTGTCTTGTAGTCATACTCAGTCTCAACATATGTAAAGCCGTTGATTCTGGAGATGATCTTAGCAGCATCCTTTCCGAGACCGTCAAGGATAACTCTGAGAGGCTTCTGACGAACACGGTTAGCCTTCTCGGCAATACCGATAGCGCCCTCAGCAGCTGCGAATGACTCGTGGCCTGCGAGGAATGCGAAGCACTCTGTGTCCTCTTCGAGGAGCATCTTACCGAGGTTACCGTGACCGAGACCTACCTTACGTCTGTCAGCAACGGAACCGGGAATGCAGAATGCCTGGAGGCCTTCACCGATTGCTGCAGCAGCATCGGAAGCCTTGCGGCAGCCCTTCTTGATAGCGATAGCGGCACCTACTGTGTAAGCCCACTTAGCGTTC
>JAIKZM010000103.1 GCA_024682215.1 Saccharofermentans sp.
TGCGATGGTTTCCTTAAGTGTATACGTTCCGTTAGGAAGATCGATCTTGAACTGTTCATCTGTCGTCTTCCATGTGATCGTCTTGTTTCCGCCGGAAACTGCTACGTCACTTCCGCCGGACTTGGCAACCTTTGTGAAATCAACATCTCCTGTTGTGCTCAGTTCCATCGTTGCTCCGGTGAGCTCACTGCCGCTGCCTGTCATTTCCTTCTTGCTGAAGGTTACTGTTGTAGGCTTAGGTGCATCAAATGCTGTTACTGTACGACCATCAGTTCCTGTAAATGTAACTGTTTCGTCTGATGTTGTATCAGCCCTTTCAGTTACCTTTCCATCCCTCATAGTGAATGTGGATTTGGTAATTGTCTCGTACTCTCTGTCGCCGATCTTAAGTGTTGCCGTCTCTTCAAGAGTGTACTCACCGTCAGGCAGGTTGATCTTAAGAGCTTGGGTTCCTGATGTCCATGTGATCGACTGACCGTTTGCGGTGATCGCAGGTCCGCTTGCACGTGCATTTGCCCAGTCAACTGTTGTTCCTGCTGCAGCAGTCAGCTTCATAGATGCACCGGGGAGTTCAGATCCCTTGTTCATCATGTCCTGCTTGCTGATAGAAACTTCGTAAGTCTCAGGTACCTTGCTCTTGTTATTGACTTCGATCTCTGCAGTTGTAGAGTCATTCGTCTTAACCGTTACTGCCTCAGGAGTTTCTCCGAATTTAACGTTTCCGTTCTTATCAAGTGTTAAGTAGATAGGTCCGACTTTTTCGCAGTTGGCAGATGCTGTCTCAACGATAGTATAAGGACCAACTTCATCCAAGCCGGTAAAGTTGTAAGTACCATTGCCGTTAAAGGTCATCTCGCCTACAAGGGCAGAATCTTCAACTTTATTAATATCAGTATATTTACCACTATAGAGCTTGAAGTTAGCTGAATATGTCTCACCGGGCTTGAATCCTGTGAATTTCTTTGTGATCTTGACTGAACCTGTAGGAGAAGCTTTCTTTCTTGTGTTGGTTACATCAAGTGTCAGATTTCTCTCAGTAGAAGAAGATGCAACAGAAATATTGGAAGCACTCTTAGGTGAGATCAGTTCAACGCTGCCGTCAGAATGCAGCATAACGTGGATCAGAGTGTCTCCAAGGCCGTCATAGTTTGCATCAGTACTTTCCTCTCTGATCGTATAAGGACCAGCTTCTTTAAGATCAAGTGTTGAATAGGTGTTTCCGGACTTCTGCAGCTTAACACCGATTGCTTTTGAACTGTCGATCTCTGCAGATGTTCTGTAGTTACCCTGATAGAGTGCAAATGTAGCTGTCAGGTTCTGATCACCGGAGTGCTCAAAAACTTTCTTAATTGATACCTTACCGGTGTTGGAAGCACTCTTTCCTGTGAACGGGAATCCGGACTGGTGGATCTCGACACCGATATTCTCAAAAGACTTGGAAATAACGTTACCGTCATGAGTGGAATAGATCCTAACATCCGCACCGGGTGCAAGAATGGTTCCGAGCTGAGCTGTTGTCGATTCACCAAGATCGACAGTTTTAATGGAGCTCTTAAAATTGAACATTATATGCGTAGCTGCACCGAGTGTGCTTTCGTTTTTATCGGGTGATCCGATACCACCAAAAGCGACACGCTTGTCAGCTTCGCTGTGTTGAACAATAACCTTGCCGTCACCATTAGAATCGATAACATTTATGACGATCGAAGATTTTCCGCTGGAAGGCAGGAAATTAAATCCATAATCATTCAGCTGTTCCTCAGTTATGTTGATATAGTTGACACCGTCATGAAGCTGGATCTCATAGGTAATTCCTTTAAGAGTTCCATCACTTACCTTCAGGTCATGTTTGTTATAAAAACCGTCAGTCCATCCTGCGATCTTGGATAAGACACCATCAAAGTCAATCTTGTTTGATGTCATTACTACCTGACCGCCGGCTGTAATGGCAGTTTGGGAATCGCTTGCAGCAACGACGGAATTACTTCTTGTGGAATAAAGAACATATCCGTAGCCGTTATTCGAATAATCAGCATCAAGCTTGATCACATTACCTTTAACGGTAATCTCTGACAAATCGTCAGCAGTCTTCACTGGCTTAACATATACAAGATCGGGACCGACATACAAAGGAGCGTAATCTGAGCCATACTGATTGAGCAGCTGCTTCTTGATCAAAGATGCTCTGTTAACCTCATCCTTTGTAGCATGATCAATGTCTATGTCGTTGAAATAGAAATAGAAATTTCCGCTGCGTGCATTATCGTGGATCAAAGGATAAGAAAGATCCATTACATCATTAACGTTCCTAACAAGCTTATCCGCTGCAACAGTACCCTCCATGTGGTTGGAGTGTACGAATGTCTTTGTAAAGATACAGAAAGCATTAGCAGCCTTATAAAGCTCTTCTGCACTATGAGAGAGTGCGAAATCATTGATATCGTTGATCTTAAATCTCTTGATCACATCATCCTTGCCTTCAGAAGCACTCATCTTGCATGTCTTTGCAAGTTCACCTTCCGTTCCGGCGATAACCTTACCTGCAAGGATAGCTGCAGCCTCAGATGTGGAGCCTGCAACAACATAATAATCTACACTTGTACCATAGTTGGACTTAGGGAGCTTGACTCCGTTTTCGTCCATCGCGCCTGCAGTAAGGACACCCTTGAGGCCTGCGGGAATGTACTTGGATGCATCGGTGCCGTTGTTACCGGCAGAAGCTACAACCTTGATGCCGTTGGATACTGCTTCATCAATGAGAACTTTGAATGCCTCATACTGGCCGAGGTCACGGAGTGAGATTGCCATGAGGATGACTTTGCAGTCAGCATCGATCGCATAACGGAGAGCTGCATAAACATCAGCTACCTTACCGGTACCGTCATCATCGATAGCCTTGATTGAAATGATGTAAGCATCATCAGTCTGGGAAAGAACAGAAGATGCCATGGATGTACCATGACCGTTCTTGTCTGATGCCTTGTCACCAATTACGGAAACTTTCTCGTTGGCAAGATCTGAACCTGTGTCGATGATAGCGATCTTTGTCTTGGCGTTCGGGTTGACTGTAACATTGTTACACTTGGTCTTTTCACCGCAGAGTTCAACGCTGCCGTCGATACTGAAGGTGATGTTTTTGTTATTCAAATACTTAAGTGCGGCATCGTAATTATCAAGGCTGTCAAAAACCAGGACATACGATCCGTCATAGAAAACGCCCCTTGCACCGTTGAGGGATGAAAGGTCAGCGTTGGTGTCGATGATGAGTCTGTATTTTGCAGGGAGGTTTGCAACGATGCTGACGAATTCCTCAGCATCCTTAGCGATCGTGATCTTTGCCTTGGGAGCGGTTACATCGGCGGAAGATTCACTTGACTCAGAACTCTCTGAAGGTTCTGTCTCGTCTGCAGGATCTGTTGTCTCTGAAGATTCAGCGGGTTCGGATTCAGAAGGCTGGGATTCCTCTGAAGTCTCAGCAGGCTCAGAAGTCTCTCTGGATTCTTTCGTCTCAGAAGGTTCAGTTGCTTCCTTACTCTCTGAAGGCTCCTGCTGTTTTGTTTCTTCTGAAGTTTCAGCTGCAGTCGACTCAGAAGCTTTAGTTTCTTCCGGCTTCTCTTCTGCTGCTTTTGTCTCAGCAGGTTCATCAGCTTTTGTCTCTGCCGGAGTTTCCTTAGCGGATGCCTTGGTCTCAGAAGTCTTAGCTTCCGTTGCCTTAGCTTCAGTCTCCTTTGCTTTGGTTTCCTTGACCTCAGTCTCCTTAACCGTTGTCTCTTCGGTTTCGGCCTTGGTTTCCTTTACGGCCTTAGGCTCTTTGGATACCTTAGTCTCCTTTGCAGCTTTTGTTTCTTTTGCCGCTTCAGTCTCCTTAGACTCAGGAGCCTGAGACTCGACTACGATACCGGTCTCGGTTTCATGTGAAGTAGCAGCTACGCTATACACAAAATTGGGTGACGCTATGGCCACCACAAGTAACGAAGCAACAAACGAAGTTAACCTCTTTAATACCGCTCTTTTCATTTCTTCCTCCCAAAAAGAATTTTTCACCCTAATAAATAAATAATATAATGAGCAAAAATATAAATTGCAACATTTTATTCACAATTTCTTCATTTTTCAGGACAAAAAACACGAATTTGTCCTGTTTTTAATCGAAATGTAAAAGAGGCCTTCACTCAAATCGATGTGAAAGCCTCAAAAAAATCCTAATCGGTTTTCAGCGCTTAAAGCGATGAAAATCAGTTGGACATAAGATTGTAAATGATGATGATCGCGATGATGGCCAGAACGATCGCAGCGATGACCTTGGGGATTGAAACGGGCGACTTGCCCGCTATCTTACCTGTCTGTCCGTTTACAACGAAATTGTATACCTGACCGTTAAACTTGTAGTTTGCGATCCAGATAGGCGCAAGGACATACTTGAAAGTGACCTTTGCGAAATCTGTATTGAAGTTTACCTTCTCAACAGTGTCAGCGTGTTCCTTCTTCTTCTCATACTGACCGATCTCATACTTAAGTGTTCCCTTGATCTGGTCCTTGGCGATCTGCCATCCGTCATCAAGGCCTACCGTGTATCTTTCTGCGAGGAAACCGGCAATAAATTCAGGCGAATAAGGACGGATCTTTTTGAAATCGAAATTCTTTACTGAATTGATATAAGGATTATCGGTCCTCTTGCTTCCGTATACGACTTCATCGTCAACGAACTTCTCGTAAATACCGGAGAAGTGCTTGTACTCATAATAGGTCTCAGACTCGCCCTTCGAGTTTGTCCTCTCATGCCTGTAGCCGAGCTCTACCTGATAAGGTGATGTAGTCTGTGAATCGTATGTCCAGAAAGGAAGATAAACGCCGCTGAAGTTTTTGGCTTCGCAGGACTTCCTTGCAGCATTCGGAGCAAAGAACTTGCCTTTTATCCAGCTCTTGAAAAGCTGTGATGCCTTATCCTGCGAGATCTCGAACGGAACGACACCGCCGGGTGCCATAGCGTCTGCCTGATCGTCTACAGGCATGACCTGTGTGGATCCGCAGTAAGGGCAGCATGCTGCAGTGTCTGTCGCATCGAAAACGGTCGTGGCACCGCAATTCTTACATGTAAGGGACTTTCTTGCCTGTCCCCAGTCGATGCTTGCTCTCTGGGTTGCGGTTGTAAAATCGATCTCCTCAACATCCTTTGCGACATCCTCAGGCTTGGGAAGCTGTCTTGAGTATCCGCAGAACTTACAGGTCATTGAAAGAGTATCAGGATCGTAAACGACCGTGGCACCGCAGTTAGGGCACTTCTTGTCCGTTGACTCCATGGTGCTTCCTACGGTAACCTCGTTGCCTTCGGCATCAAGATATGTCTTAGCCGCTGTCTGAGCCTGTGCAGGTACAGCAGCCGCACACACTGCTACAGGATCAAATAAACCGTCAGGTCCGACAGGATAGTCTGATATCATGCAGCGCTGCCAGAGATATACACGCTGGTTCCAATCTGCAATGAGTTTATTCTTTACGTTAGTTGCATCATCAGCAGCCTTCTTTGCATTGCCTGCAGCGATGCCTGCCTGCTGCATGGCTTCCTTCTGTCCGAGTTTGTCGAACTTCATTACGTCACGGCTCTTCTGTTCCTGAAGAGACTTTGCCTGGGCTATATCCATGTCGAGCTGACGGATCTTACCGTTAACTGCAGCCTGCTCTATGGTAAACTGCTGTGCGAAATCAGGATGAGTCTCAAACCAGGATGCAGTGACGGTTGCAGCCTTATTAGCGAGTTCTGATTCAGGAGTCTGCGTATCAAGTGCGGGAGCACCCTCAGGGTGATTTGCCATATAGCTCATGGCGATCTGCTGTTGCGCTGAAGCTACTCTCTGTTTAAAAGAATCAGCGAGCACACCCTTGTTGATATTTAATGACTCTTCAGGTGTCATAAAGATATTAAGGCCCTGCTTCTGGGCATCTGATGCCGAAACAGGCATGCCGGGCATAGTGCGTTTAACCGGAACGTTCTCTGACATAGCTAATCCTCACCTTATTTTAATTATTTGTAGTTTACCATTGATTATTCAGAATATCACAAACGCCACAGAATACGGCTTAAGTCCGATTGACATGGCCGTATTCTCAACGCCGCCGAAAACAAGGGTATCCGATAGCGGCGGATGCCTGCCCTCGGTGATCTTCTTTGCAGCAACACCGGAAAAACCATCGGAGATATCAACAAACAAAGGCTCTTCGGAACGGTTTGCAACAAATACTATCTTCCTTGCACCTGTTCCCTGATGTCCGAAATAATCCCTGCCCTCCGACAGATATCTTACGAAAGCGAATGCGCCTTCGTCGGTAAGCAGCGTCTTGTAAAAACCCGTGCGAAGGCACGTGTGCACCTTGCGCAGGCCCGCGATACGCTTGAAGAAAGCAAGTGTATCACTCTGCTTTGCATTGAGTTTGTTCCACGGGTATGTTCTTCTGTTGAACGGATCCTTATATCCCTGCATGAGGACTTCATCGCCGTAGTAGAGACATGAGGCTCCGATATAAGCGTTCTGGAATGCATACGCCATCCTTGCAAGAGACGCGCATCTGTCGTAATCTCTCGCATCGACCTCGATCCCGCGTTGCAACTCGCGGTCATCTGTCTCACATGGTTTTCCAAGCATAGTCATGATCCTCGGCACATCATGTGAAGACACGAGATTCATCATGCAGTAGTATGCCTCATCGGGATACCTCTCGCGGAAACCTTCAAACCTTGAATCGGCAACCTTTGCGGATATATATCCGCAAAGGAAATCCAGAAGGATATGTCTGAACGTATAACCCATTACAGAATCATGAGTGTTGCCCAGCATAAAATCACGGTATGAGCCGTAACTGCATTTGTTGGAAGCATCCTCCCAGACTTCGCCTACGAGCACTCCCTCACCGTTTGTTTTTGCTTTGAGAGTCGATCTCATCTGCCTTATGAAACTGTCCGGGAGCTCGTCTGAAACATCAAGCCTGAAGCCGTCTGCGCCTCTTGATGTCCAGGTGTCGACGACACCCTTTTCACCGAAGATGAAATTTCTGTATGAAAGATCATCCTCATTGACATTCGGCAGATCAGGAAAGCCCCACCACGAATCGTAACTGATGTTTCCGTCAGGCGTGCGGTAGAAGTTGTACCATGAACGGTAACGGCTCTCCGTGCCGTCTCTGAACGCCTCGTATGCGCCTTTGCTGCCGTAACGCCCAAACTTATCAAAGTAGATGGAATCAGCACCTGTGTGGCTGAAAACGCCGTCAAGGATTATCTTGATGCCGTTGGCTTCAGCTTCTCTCGAAAGTTCGCTGAATGCCGTTGTTCCGCCAAGCATGGGATCGACATTCAGATAATCAGCGGTATCGTATCGGTGCGAAGATCTCGCCTCAAAGATCGGATTCAGATAGATGATGTTTATCCCCAGTTCTTTCAGATAAGGTATCTTCTCCTTTATTCCGCGGAGCGAACCGCCGTAAAAATCACATGCAAGATAACCCGTTTCGGGCTTTCCGTAGATATCGACATCCTCATCCCAGTCTTCGTGATAAACACGCTCGGGACGCGGATTTGCATTCTTCATAGCATCAACGGAAAAAGCAGAATCCCTTGCAAATCTGTCAGGGAATATCTGGTAGATATTTGCACCCTTCATGTAATCGGGTGTCTTGAAATCCCTGTTGTAAACGGTTATCTGAAACGCGAAAGGATACTTGTCCTCATCGGCACCGACACGCGGAGGTTCATGGTAGATTGTACCCTCCCCGTCTGCCGTGTCAGACGCGGCACCGTAGTAGAGCGTAAACTCAGGCGCCGGATCCGTATTATCCTCCGGGCGTTTCCATATAAGCCATTCCGGAAGATCCGCGCTGTCACCGGTGATCTTGAATCTGAACCAGTAGAACAGTATCGACGGTTCGTGTGGCATCATGAGATTAACGTGATACCTCGAAGAACCTGCAATGCGGTACATAGGTTCCTCATGATAAGAAAACGAATACAGGCCGTAAGTGTAGCAGAGCGTTACTCCCGTGGCTTCCTTAAAGCAGTCGAAGAACAGCTCGGTATATGAAGATACAGGTCTTGCACCGAAAGGCGTCCTGTACTCAGGAAGGCGCGATGCATGCATGCACCGCGCCTGTGAAACAACATTAAGATTATCTGTCCCGTGGGACTCCATCAATCTTTCTTCTCCTCGGGTTTACTTACTTTCTTCTCTTCAGGCTTTGCCTCTGCCTTTGCAGGCGCAGCAGGCTTCTTTGCCGCAGGTTTCTTTGCGGGAGCTGCCTTCTTTGCTGCAGGCTTTTTTGCAGGAGATTTCTTCTCAGCCTTGGGTGCTGCTGCCTTCTTCGGAGCAGGCTCTTCTTCCTTTGGCATAGGGATACCCGTGATAAGAGAATAGAGGCCTGCATACTCGCCTGCACTCTTCTTCCAGGAGTAGTCGCCCTTCATGCCTGTTTCGATGAGCTTGTTCCATACATCCTTGTGATGACGGTAAAGGTCAGCTGCATACTTGGTAACAAACAGGAACTCATGCGCATTGATGTTTGCGAATGAGAATCCATTGCCCTCACCCGTATATTCGTTGTAAGGAGTTACGGTGTCCTTGAGACCGCCTGTCTCACGAACGACCGGAACAGTACCGTAAGCCATAGAAACAAGCTGTGAGAGACCGCAGGGTTCGAAAAGGCTGGGCATCAGGAAGATGTCGGCGCCGGCATAGATCGTATGAGCCAGGCCGCTGTCGAAATCGATGCATGCGCACATCTTGCCGCGGTTGCGGTTTGCGATGTCGGTAAGTGCTCTTTCGTAGTAAGGATCTCCCGTTCCGAGGATAACGATCTGCATTCCGTCATAGAGCATTTCCTCAAGAACGTAAAGCAGAAGGTCAAGACCCTTCTGGTCAACGAGACGCGAGATCATGGCACACAGAGGAGCGCCTGGATTAACATCGAGGCCGAGCTGTTCCTGAAGTGATTTCTTGCAGGCAGCCTTACCCTTCTCGTAATCCTTGATCGAATACTTCATCGGGATCTTTCCGTCAACGTCCGGAGCATACTCCTGCTCGTTGATTCCGTTAAGGATGCCGGAAACCTTGTAAGCATATTTCTGGAGTGTTCCGTTCAGACCTTCGCCGTAGTAATCGGTCATGATCTCGTATGCGTACGTAGGTGAAACCGTAGTAACGGAATTCGAGAAAACGATGCCGGCCTTCATGAAGTTGATTGCCTTGTCCTTGATGCAGAAATCATCTCTTAAGTAATCATCGGGAAGATCGAGCATCTCGCGTACGACATCTGTTGAATGAACGCCCTGGTACTTCAGGTTGTGGATCGTGTAAACGGTCTGTACGTCATTGTGATAGCCGTGCTTCTTGAAGTGGCAGTCGAGCAGCATGGGCATCATGCCGGTCTGCCAGTCATTACAGTGCAGAACGTTCGGTTCGAAATTCATGAAGTCACCCATGAAATCGAGAACGGCACGCTGATAGAAGCAGTAACGCTCGATATCGAAAACGTAATCCACATAGATCTGGTCAAAGTTGAAGTAGTACTCATTGTCCACGAAATAAAAAGTGACACCGTTCATTTCCATGGAGAACAGTCCGGCATAAAGGGAACGCCATCCCATATGGACCATTTTCCAGCCGAGGAACTGAAGCCTGTCATTGTATTTGACCTTGATCTTCTTGTACAGCGGGATGATGACTCTTGCATCCACTCCCTGCTTGTTGAGCTCAACGGGAAGGCTGCCTACTACGTCAGCCAAACCTCCGACCTTAACAAACGGACTGCATTCTGATGAAGCGAGTAAAACCTTGATCGTTTTTTTCATATCAGATACCTGCTCCCTTTCCTATTACGATGGGGTAATCGGGGTGACCGACGAGGCGCACGCCCGGCCTGACGAAGGCGTTCTTGTCAAGGATTACGTTCTCAAGATGGCAGTTCTCGGAAATGTGCGAGTCCTGCATGATAACGCAGTTCTTGACCGTCGTATTCTTTGCTATTGTTACGCTTCTGAAAAGGACTGATTCCTCAACCTTGCCGTAGATGCGGCAGCCGTCTGACACGATCGAATTGCTCATGTCAGCGTTGTCGAAATAGAGCGTAGGAGCTTCATCTTTGACCTTCGTGTAGATCGGGTCACCGCTCCAGAAGAGGTTGTTCCTTACTGAATCGTTGATGAGCGACATGGAAGCGTTGAAATATGTCTGAACGCTGTTGATCCTCAAAGCGACTCCGGAATACTCGAAACCGTGAACCTTGAGTTCATCGAACATCTTAACGATGGAATGGATTCCGAAATGCTGCTGGCCGTGTGCCATCTGGCGCGCGAGGATGTCGATCAGGAGATCTCTTCTCAGGCAGAGGATGCCGAGTGAAGACTTTGTCGATGCAGCCTTGTTCGGATTGTAGAGCATGTCTCTTACGAAGCCATCCTCATCGATATCGAGGATGTATGAAGGGCTTCCGTACTTTGTACCGTCACGGTTATACATAACGGAGATGTCAGCGCCGGATTCCTCATGTGACTTGATGAATGCATCGAACGTCGTGTTGAGGATAACGTTTGCACCTGCAACGATGATGTATGTCGTTCTGGACTGCCTCAGGAAGTCCATGATGCCCGTAAGTTCCTCATCGGAATTCATACCCGTAGCCTCTGAGTTAACGTACGGAGGCAGGATGTGCAGACCGTCGTTCTTACGGTCAAGGGACCAGGCTCCGCCGGTTCCCGTATGGTCCATAAGTGACTTGTACTTGTTGTAAGTCAGAAGGCCGATGTTCTTGATACCGGTATTGACCATGTCTGAAAGCATGAAGTCGATGATCCTGTATCTGCCGCCGAAAGGCATGGCGGAAAGAGCACGCGGATTGGAGAGCTCACCTAATGAAATCTTTTTGTTGTCGGCTAAGATCAAGCCCATTGCATTATTGAACATATCGTTATCTCCTTTTCCTCAAGCTCATACCCTGAAGGTTGATTCGATGACGCTCTGGTCTTCTGAGACCTCAACGTCGGTATCGATCATGCTGTTGCCAGGAATTACCGCGCCATCCTTTATCTTCAGGCCGCGCTCGAAAACGCAGATGCCTTCTGAGCAGATCTTTTTGTTGGTGTAAGCGCCTTCGCCTTCAACGAATGCACCGGCGGTAACGTCCTTACCGATTATCGTTCCGAAGTCAACGATGCAGCGCTCGATATGTGCGCCTTCCTGGACTACTACACCCGGCATCAGGACGCAGTCTTTAACGATGGCGCCCTTCTCGACTATAACTGATTCGGAAAGAACCGAATGCTCGACGTCGCCGAAGATACGGCAGCCGTCCGTCAGTGCTGAATTCTTTACCTTTGCACCGCTTCCGATGAAGTGTGAAGGCTTGACCGGGTTCCTTGAGAAGATCTTCCAGGATCTGTCTACGAGGTTGATCTCTTCAGGCTTATCAAGGATATCCATGTTGGTCTCCCAAAGCGAACTGATCGTTCCTACGTCCTTCCAATAACCGGAGAATCTGTAAGCGCAGAGCTTTCTGCCCTGTGCGAGAAGGTTAGGTACGATGTTCTTACCGAAGTCATTGCTTGAGTTAGGATCGTTCTCGTCATCGATAAGAGCCTGTCTAAGGACATCCCATGTAAAGATATAAACACCCATCGATGCAAGATTGCTCTTCGGCTTGGCAGGCTTCTCATCGAATTCCTCGATGATGTCATCTTCCTTCGTGTTGAGGATACCGAATCTCGGAGCCTCTTCCCACGGTACCTCATACACAGCAAGAGTTGCATCGGCACCCTTGTCGATATGTGCCTTGAGCATTGCGGCGTAATCCATCTTGTAGATATGGTCGCCTGAGAGAACGACGATATATTTCGGATTGTTATCGTCGATAAAACTCATGTTCTGATAGATGGCATTTGCAGTACCCTTATACCAGGATGAACCGCCTGCCGTCTGATAAGGCGGGAGGATATATGCGCCGGCGTTGTTACGGTCGAGATCCCAAGGATGTCCGTTTCCGACGTATGTATTGAGCGCGAGCGGCTGGTACTGTGTAAGAACGCCGACGATCTCGAATCCTGAGTTAACGCAGTTTGACAGCGGGAAATCGATGATCCTGTAACGGCTTCCGAAAGGAACTGCCGGCTTCGCGATCTTCTTGGTGAGAACGCCGAGCCTGCTTCCCTGTCCGCCTGCGAGTATCATCGCAACGACTTCAGTCTTAGCCATAATGATTTTACCTCCGGTTTATGTCCTTAATTATTTCGTTTTTTCAGTTGCCTTTGCAGCCTTTTTGACTGCGGGCTTCTTAGCGGCTGCTTTCTTAGCCGGGGCCTTTTTCGCAGCTTTGGGCTTCGTATCTTCAGCCTTCTTTACAGAGGGCTTCTTCACTGCCGCTTTCTTTGCAGCCGGTTTCTTTGCAGCGGGTTTCTTTTCGGCAGTTTTCTTTGCCTTCTTCTTCGGCTTGGGATCCTTCACCTTCATGAAGTAGATGCCTGCAAGAGGAGGCAGGTTGACCGAAACATAGTAAGGCTTGCCTTTCATCGGTTCATCGACCGCCTCGAAACAGCCCATCGCATCGGTTCCGGTAGGATAGCCCGATCCGCCGTGGCTCATGTCGTCCGTATTGAAAACGATACGGTATGTGCCGAGTTCATAGACCGGGATCTTGTAATCCTCAAGAGGCTGGGGAACCATGTTGAGAGCAACGTAGATATCGTTCTCCTTCGGGTTCGGCGAAGATCTCTTGTATACAAAAACATTGTTCTTGATATCGTCAGCCGCGATCCATTCGAATCCGGCCCATGTGTGATCATCGATCCACAGCTGCGGATGCTCTATATAGAACCTGTTGAGTTCCGAATTGAAATTCTGAAGGAGCCTGTGTGACTCATAGTCGAGCAGGAACCATTCGAGCTGCTCATAGAAACGCCATTCGATGAACTGACCGAACTCCGCGCCCATGAAGTTGAGCTTTGCGCCAGGATGGCTTATCTGATAGAGCATCATGGTACGCAGTGACGCAAACTTCCTCCAGATATCGCCGGGCATCTTATCGATGAGTGAGTGCTTTCCGTGAACGACCTCATCGTGCGAGAGGCTCAAGATGTAGTTCTCAGCGAAGGCATACATCATCGAGAAACAGAACTCATCGTGATGCCATCCTCTTGCGTATGAATCCGTTGAGAAGTAATCGAGGGTATCATGCATCCAGCCCATGTTCCACTTGTGAGTGAAGCCTAAGCCGCCTTCTTCGACGGGATGTGAGACCTTCGGCCATGCGGTCGATTCCTCTGCAATGAGCATCGCATGGGGATAGTTCTTTCGCAGTGTGGAATTGAGTTTCTTGAAGAACTCGATAGCTTCGAGGTTCTCGTTTCCGCCGTACTTGTTCGGGATGTACTGCGTACGTCCGTAGTCGCGGTAGAGCATTGATGAAACGGCATCTACACGGATACCGTCAAGGTGGAACTCATCGATCCAGAATACCGCATTGGAAATAAGGAACGAAAGTACCTCGTTCTTGGAATAATCAAACACATAAGTGCCCCATTCACGGTGTTCGCCGATCCTCGGATCCGCATACTCGTAGCAGGGAGTTCCGTCAAATCTTACAAGTCCTTCAAGGTTCTTCGGGAAGTGCGCAGGAACCCAGTCAAGGATGACCGAAATGCCGTTCTGGTGCAGAACATCGACCATGAACTTGAAGTCCGCAGGCGTTCCGAATCTTGAAGTGACGGCATAGTAACCAGTTACCTGATATCCCCACGAATCATCGAGCGGGTGCTCCAAAATAGGCATGAGCTCGATGTGTGTATAGTGCATCTTCCTGCAGTAATCTGAAAGATCGATCGCAAGTTCTCTGTATGAGAAGAAATTTCCGTCGGGATGACGGCGCCATGAACCCAGATGAAGCTCATAGATATTGATCGGCTTCGGAGCGAGCGCATCCGTCCTGTTCCTGCAGAACTCGTCATCATTCCAGATATAGTCCTCAGGATCGTAAATGATCGAAGCATTGTTGGGTCTTGTCTCAAAATGCCTGGCAAAAGGATCGCCCTTCTCATAGATGCGGTTATCCTTGCCTACGACTCTGTATTTATAGCGGTCCCACTGCTGGGCTCCGGGAACCTTTTGTTCCCAGATTCCGGTCTTTCCGAGCATGAACATCCGGCAATCATTAGGATTCCAATCGTTGAAATCACCCATAATGCTGACCATTCTTGCGTTAGGTGCCCATACTCTGAATATGAATCCCTTTCCGTTCTCATCCTCATAAGGGTGAGCCCCGAGTAACTTGTAACTCATGTAGTTCTCGCCCTTGTTGAACAAATAAGCAGCATCCATATGTGTGCTTTGTCCTCCCTTAATACTGTCGTCCGGCTGCCTTCCGCCGGCATGGCCAAAAACAAGCAAGCCGAATAGTGCGCAGAATTTCCCACGCTGATGTAATTATATACTATTAAAATTGTTTTACCAACCGAAAACACAAAAAAACGCGGGAAGATTTCCCGCGTTTTGTGCAATTTTACAATTTGTTTACCCTGAAGTTTTTTCGCGAAAAGACAAGCCGAGCGATTATAAACGACGACACCAATGCAGTTACCGCAGTGCCTGCCGTCATTAGCACGGATAACGGATTCATAAAGTCCGGCATGGTCAGATTGTCGCTGATAACAACAGAAATACCCTCGATCTGATGACCGACCGTGTAGTCCTTCAGCAGTTTGAAAAGAACAGCGCCTCCGTTTGTCAGAAGTGTCCTGATAACAGACTGGAACCCTATGAATACCGTTGCCGCAAATCCGATCAGAAGACCTTTTTTGCCAAACACCATGGACAGAGGAACCATTAATGCGATTATGATCATAGCAGCCGAAATGACAAGTGAAACAACCATCAGCGAAGGCAGATGCGACTGGCCTTTTGTAAAAGCCAAAGCCAGAAGTGTCACGACAGCCGCCGAGATAACGGATGCCGCCAAAGCAAAGAGCGTGTTCAGATACTGTGAATTCACCAGGTTCTTTCTTCCGCCCGGAAGCGACAACAGCTCATCGATCTCCCTGTCCGAATTGAGTGACGCGACCGGAGAAAGCGATGCGAAAATGCTTATGTAAAGAATGGTTACGGCAACCGGGACCGTTGTTGTCTTAAGGCTGACGGCAAAGATCAGCGTTATCAGTACCATCACCGCATAACCGGCCGCCATCCTCTTATGCTGCTCAAAGAAATAAGTCAGATAACCTTTCATGTCTTATCCTCCTCATTCTTTCCGGCAAGCACGATCAGGCACTGGTCGAGTGTGCCGTCCTCAACTGCCAATGCAGGATAGTTTTCGAGATAGTAACGCTTCTGCGATACCAGCACGTCTCTTCCGTAAGGTGCTGTCTTTACGGCCTTGACATATTCCTTGTCGAGTTTTGCGAACTGTTCTTCCGTGCACTTTACCAGACCGTAATCATCGGTGATCGTGTCCGTATTCTCGTGAAGGACGATCTTTCCCTCATCGATCATATAGACGTCATCCGTAAGGCCTTCAAGGTCCTGAGTTATGTTGGAACTCAGAAGGATGGCAGCGTCCTCGTGGCTTTCCATGTAATTCCTGAGTTCATCAAGGATGCCGTCCCTCGCGACTACATCAAGCCCCGATGTAGGTTCATCGAGGATAACGAGTTTTGCGTCATGTGACATCGCCGAAACAAACCTGAGCTTGGCAAGCTCACCGGTTGAAAGATTACGGATCTTTCCGCCCTGAGGGATACCAAACCTCTTAATCAGCCTGTCGTATTCAGCCGCGTTGAAATTCTTATATGCGGCTTTTAATATCCGCCTGATGGCAGACACTTTATATTCACCGCTGAAGAAGATATCCGTATAAGCGATGCCTATCATGGAACGCTCATCTTCCGTCAGCCTTCTGTTATCTTTTCCGAAGATCTCAGTCTTCCCCCCTGCCCTCACGACATCGACGATAGCCTTAAACGTAGTCGTCTTGCCTGAGCCGTTTCTTCCAATAAGTCCGGTGATCATTCCGGGTTCTACCGTAAGGGAGACATCGAGATTGAAACGGTCATACTTCACCGAAGCATGCTCCATACAAAGCAGCGCCATTCCTACTTGTCCTCCATGATCATATCGAAAATGCTCCTGATGTCATCATCCTTTATGCCGGACTGGCGGGCCTTTAAGACCGTCTTAGCCATGTCCTTTTCGACATCACGCACCTGTTCTTCGTAAATCCTGTCCTTGTTGGTCTCCGACACGAAAGTTCCCTTGCCGTGGACCGTTGTGACAAACCCCTCTTCTTCAAGAGCGTCATATGCTTTTTTCGCCGTCAGGGCGCTGATCCTCAGATCCTTTGACTGCTGCCTTACAGACGGAAGAAGGTCACCTGCCTTTATCTCCCCGGTGACTATCGCAGCCTTTATCTGATCTACGATCTGCTCATAAATCGGTACCATCGACGAATTGTTGATGATTATGTGCATTGCGTTTCCTTTCAGCGTTGTTATTTAATAAACGGACCGCCGCAGGTCCCTATTCCATTATAACCCTGCGACGGCCGTTATTAACTTGATTTATGCTGCAATTGCAAGTTCTTCTTCTGTTGCGATTCCGTTTGCGATCGCCTTCTGCCTAAGTACTGCATAGAGCTCAGCATATGTTGTTTCCTGATAAGGAGCGAGGAAGTAAGCTCCGATACCGAATGTAAGGATTGCGAGGAGTTCCCATCCGATGAATGAAAGCTGGAGTACGAAAGTTCTCCACTTTTCGCCGCTCATTGTCTTCTTGCTGATCTCGAAGACTCTGCTTGCAGAGAGATTCGGGTTAGCTGCTGTGATGTAAGGAACCATCCAGTAAGAGTAGCTCTTGATGATGCCCGGGATGATGAAGAGCATTGACCAGAGGAACTCATACAGATCCTTGAGGAACATGTTGCGGATAGATGCCTTGTAGTGACCGTGTGTGAAACCGCCGAAGATGTTTGTGAATCTTGATGTGCCTTCACGCTGTCTGTTAAAGAAGTTGTATCCGCCTACCTTTATCGGGTTCATGACGAAGATCTCGAGGAGCGTTCCGATGACGCAGATGAAGAACATCAGCACACCGAACACTACTGCGAAGATTCCGAGTGCAACACCTATTGCTTCCTGGCCGCGATTGATATCACCATTGAAAACGCTATTTCCTTCTCCGTCCTTGATGACAAGCTTTCCGTTGTCGAAAGAAACGCTTCCGCTTGCATCGCCGATGACGAACTCGTTTCCGTCATATTTTACCTTGCCGTCCTTGCTGTTGACATAGAATGACTTGCCGTTGATGTTGACTTTGACTTCACCGTTTTCATCGTTGATCTCTTTGCCGTTGATGTAAACTTTGCCGTTATCAACCTTTATGCTGAACTTTCCGTCCTTGCCGAGATCAACATTAACATCTGCACTCTTGCCGTTGTCGCTGTTCTTGTCTTTATCCTGATCCTTATCCTTTTCCTTGTCGTCGCCGTCGTCATTCAGAACTATCTTCGTATCTGCTTCCTTTTTCGACTTGTACAAAGAATTGGAGAAGCCAGAAACACCGTTGCTCGCTCCGCTGAACGCTCCGGATCCCGCACCTGTTACCGTGATCAGTACCAATGTTACCAGGAATGCTTTCCAGTAATTCTTTGAAAGGATCTTTTTAGCATTTTCCTTTAATTGCTTTCTTGTCCACATACTCTTAACCTTCTACTTTCCTTTACCTAATCTCTCGGCTGCCTGCGCTTATTCCCGTCGCCTGCCTGCCGGTCCTTTTATTCCGGATGACCGGGTTACCGGTTTCTCCCTTCCATCCGCAAACAGTGTATAACAGTTTATAACTGTTGTCAACTGTTTTACGGTGTTTATCTCAAGTTTTTTTCGAAATGCCAGCTACGCCTTATAAATAAAGGTTTGAGCGCTGTTTACCGGTGATGTATATCTGGTAAACGGTACGCCAAAGACCTCCCGACGGATAAATTTCGCACTCTATTTAGTTTTATCCGTCACTTTTCCCGTTAAATCACCCGAAAAGACTTCAATTACGGATATATCCGCGAAAACAGTCAGATTTATCCGTCGGCTTTGGCATTCAGAGCTCAAAAAGCTTAAAAAAATACGGATAAAATAGACTGTAATTGTCTTTTTATCCGTCACGCGCGTATAAAGCAACTGCCAAGCATATGAAAAGGGCCGCCTCATATTGAGACGGCCCATGTTTCAACGGTTAAAACAGATTATTACTGAGCGTAAGCTGCGCCCTTATCGAAAGCTGCCATGTTCGTAGGAATGAGGCCGTGCTTTCTCTCAGGAAGGATCTCATAAAGTGACTTCTCGAAGGAATCTCTAGTGAAGCATCCTGTTGCTGTAGCCATGCAGCCCATCATCGTGATAGGTGCAAACATCATCTTGCCGAGCTCGGAAGCGATGTCTGAAGCAGGCATGGCGATTACCTTGATGTCTGTTCTCTCAGGTCTTGTCTTGATGAGGGAAGAATCGAGGATCATGAGAGCTCCGGATTTGAGCTGCTTCTCGAACTTCTCCATTGAAGGCTGGTTGAGGCAGATTACAACATCTGCGTCGTTGACTACGGGAGAACCGATTGCCTCGTCAGAGATAACGACGGAGCAGTTAGCGGTACCGCCACGCATTTCAGGTCCGTATGAAGGGAACCATGAAACTTCCTTGCCTTCATAAAGAGCAGCTTCTGCTGCCATCTTGCCTGCGGAGAGGATTCCCTGACCGCCGAAACCGGCAAAAATTACAGAGAAATCAATCATTTCTTCACCTCCCCAACGTTAACGCAGTTGTTTGCGGTAGCAGGTGTGCTGCCGGAAACATACTTGCCGTTCTCATCGAACTTGAGGTCAGCGCCCTTGTAGCATCCGAGAGGATACTGGGTCATCATGTTCTCCTTAAGCCATTCCATTGCAGCCAGAGGCTCCTTGCCCCAGTTTGTAGGGCAAGTGGAAAGGATCTCAACGAGGGAGAATCCGAGGTTGTTCTTCTGAACGTCGAAAGCCTTCTTGAGAGCTCTCTTTGCGTTCTGGATGTTCTTGAAATCAGTTACTGCAACACGCTCAACATAAGCAGCGCCCGGGAGCTGTGCAAGGAACTCGGAAACGTTGATAGGATAACCCTGTGTCTCAGGATTACGGCCCCAAGGTGATGTTGTGGTTACCTGGCCTACGAGTGTCGTAGGAGCCATCTGGCCGGAAGTCATTCCGTAAACTGCGTTGTTGACGAAGATTACGGTGATCTTCTCTCCTCTTGCTGCAGCGTGAACGATCTCAGCCGTACCGATGGAAGCGAGGTCGCCGTCTCCCTGATATGTGAAGACGAAGCTGTCCTTGAGGTTTCTCTTGATACCGGTTGCAACGGCAGGTGCTCTTCCGTGAGCAGCCTGGACCATGTCGCAAGCGATGTATTCATAAGAATTGTATGTGCATCCGACGGATGCAACGCCTACTGCTGTCTCAAGTGCATCCTGCTCGACAAGTGTCTCTGCGACAAGTCTGTGGATGATGCCGTGGCAGCAGCCGGGGCAATAATGGAAAGGCTTATCTGTAAGGCCTTTTGTGGGTTCGAAAACTACAGCCATCAGAAATTACCTCCTTCTGTCATTTTTCCCTCGTGGATCGCAACGATCTTGT
>JAIKZM010000125.1 GCA_024682215.1 Saccharofermentans sp.
GGATGCTCTTGCTGAAGGACTCCTGCGTACAGTTAAGAAGAATGCTGTCATCCTCCGAGATGACCCTAAGAACTACGATGCAAGAGCAGAAGTCATGTGGGCGGGAAGCCTTGCGCATAACGGCCTTACAGGCTGCGGCAATGACGGCGGCGACTGGATGACGCACAAGCTCGAGCATGAGCTCGGAGGACTTTATGACGTTGCTCACGGCGCAGGCCTTGCTGCTATCTGGGGTTCATGGGCACGTTATGTATATAAGAACTGTCTGCCGAGATTCAAGAAGTTTGCAATCAACGTAATGGACGTTAAAGATGAAGGCACGGATGAAGAGATCGCACTCAAGGGCATCGAGGCAATGGAGGATTTCTACAGGTCAATCAAGATGCCTACGAACCTCAGAGAACTCGGTGTTAACGCAACCGAGGAGGATCTTGTTACGATGGCTCATAAGTGCGCTGTCGGCGTAGGCGGAGAGATGGGTTCGGCAAGGGTCCTCAATGAGCAGGACATGCTTGAGATCTTCCGCATGAGCATGTAAGAGGAGGTGTCTGATATGTCAGTAAAATGGGGCGTTTTAGGCACAGCTAATATTGCAAAGGGATGCACTATCCCCGGCATGAAGGATGCTATCAACTGTGAGCTTTATGCCATCGCGGGAAGAAACGAAGCGAAGGTCGCTGAGTATAAGGAAGCATTCGGCTTTGAGAAAAGCTACGTTGGCTACGAAAAGCTTCTTGAAGATCCGGAAGTTCAGGCAGTATATATCCCGCTTCCGAACCATCTTCATAAAGAGTGGGTCATCAAGGCTCTGAAGGCAGGGAAGCATGTTCTTTGCGAGAAGCCTCTGGCCCTAAATGCTGAAGATGCAAAAGAGATGTTTGAAGTTGCGAAAGAGAACAACGTCATCCTCATGGAAGCGTATGCATATCTTCATACGAATTACATTTCATCTCTCAAGAGCGATCTTGAAAGCGGCGTCATAGGTGACGTTGATTTCATCGAGACTGCATTCTATACGCAGGGTTATGTTGAAGATATCAGGATACACAAGAGCATGGGCGGTGGAGCGATCTATGATCTCGGCTGCTATTGCACTACGATGATCCTTTCGCTGATCGATTCGGAGATCTGTGATGTTAAGGGAAGTGCTGAGTTCAATGATGAAGGCGCAGATCTTATGGCATCGGTCATTCTTAAGTTCAGGAACGGCGTGAGGGCTGCATTTAATGTCGGCATGGTATTTGATCCCGGCAACAACGGGAGGCTGGACCGTCTTTATATTCACGGCACAAAGGGAACCATCGTTTCCGATGTCGAGTATAACCAGTCAGGCAGGCTCACATATACGATAAAGACCGGTACGAAAGAATATAATCCTACGGTCAATGCAGCGCAGAATTACATGCTCGAAATAGAGCAGCTCGGAAGATGCATCGAGATCGGTGAACAGCCGCACATTACGTCTGAGTTCTCCATCAGGAATGCTGAACTTCTCGACAAGATATTAAAGCAGATAGGATACTGAGGTTACCATGGAAAAAAGATTCAAAGTATTAATGCTCAACGGAAGCCCCAGGGAGAACGGAAATATCTCGGTTGCTTTCCGTGAGATGGAAAAGATCTTCGATGAATTGAATGTTGAATACGAAGAGGTCCATCTCGGTAAGAAAAACATCAGAGGATGCATTGCCTGCGGTTCATGCGGAAATACGGGCAAGTGTGTCTTTAACGATGAGGTGAACGAGATCGCCGCCAAGTTTGAGAAGGCGGACGGCATCGTTGCAGGTTCACCGGTTTACTACGGCTGCGCAAACGGTACACTCGTGTCTGCGCTTCAGAGACTTTTTTACAGTTCGCATTTCGACAAGAGTTTTAAAGTCGGGGCCAGCGTTGTCTGCGCAAGGCGTTCCGGCTGCACTGCCACTTTTGACGAACTCAACAAGTTCTTCACGATAGCAAACATGCCTGTTGCGACGAGCCAGTACTGGAACAACATCCACGGAGGCGCTCCGGGCGAGGCTGACTCTGACGAAGAAGGCAAACAGACGATGCGTGTTCTTGCAAGGAACATGGTATTCCTTATGGAGAGTATTGCTCTCGGCAGGGAGAAGATCGGATTACCCGAGACCGAAGAACATGTCTGGACGAACTTCATCTAAACAATGGAGAAAGACACTGAAAAAGTTATAATTAATACAGATTAAAACTCTGTACCGGAGGTAAAAAATGGCAGACGACAAACTCGATATATCTTCCATCTTTGGAGATACTTTTAAGCAGATTTCTGACGCTTTGTCAGGCGAGACTCAGAAAAAGAAGACGACAAAAAAGAAGACAACTGCGAAGAAGACTTCTTCCAGCAAAACAAATTCCGCTCTTACGAGTGCCGGATTGAAAGCCGCAAATGCAGGAAAGACTGCCTCAAAGAAGGCTTCTACAGCAAAGAAGACAACGGCTAAGAAGACTACTGCCGCGAAGAAAACGACTTCATCTTCCAAAAAGAGCGGCACCATCATGCTCGAGATCAACGGCAGACAGATTGATTTCAAGACGATCGAGGCAAAAGCTGCTAAGCTTGGCGGCAATTGCTATGTTGTCGTAAACGAGAAGAAGATCTATAACGAAGACGGCAAGTCAGTAAGTCTTTACTGATCCTTTGTATACCGGAACAGCAAATGAGAAAGGCAGCTACTCAGCTGCCTTTTTTGAATGATTCTTTCTGCCGCGTCTGTCATGATCCATATAATATGCTTTCTTGTCGGAATACATGAGAGAATCGATCTGGCTTACCAGGTCATCCATATTATCATGCCTGGAGTCAAAGATCCTTCCGCCGATGGCTGCTGCAAGCTTATATGGCTTGCCTGAAGTCTCGTTGTACTTCTCGAGATTTGCATTTATTTGCTCTTTGTAGATTGATATGTCATTCCCTTTGAACTTGGGGATCAATATGATGAACTCATCACCGGCAAATCTTATTACTATCCCTTCTGCCGCAATTGTTTCCGACAGGATGGATGCAAATGCGACCAGTGCATTGTCACCTTCCTCATGAGAAAATTCGTCATTTATGGATTTGAAGTCATTGAGATCGAGCATAAGTGCGGCGATCCTCATGTTGCGCTTAAATATGTGGCCTTTTAACACTTTATCGAGTTCGTAGCGGTTATAAACGCCTGTGAGCTTGTCGATATAGATGCACTCATTCTGAAGCGATATCGATATCGCGGAAAAAGCCACGGTAAAACTTATCGGAAGAAGTGAGATCCCATAACGCTGCATCTGTATTGCATTGCCCAGCAGGATCGGAGTAAGGAAACCGATAACGGGGAAGTAGCGGAGAGACGGATTACGCAGTTTGTTGATCAGGTAGTACAGGTATCCGTAGAATATCAGGATGAATCCTATTATGACGAAAAGCAGGTAATATGGGCCCCTGTGATAGGTGTTGTTTTCGTCTATCCTGAATACCACGGGATTGAAGAAATTGATGATAAGAAGCACGGCTTCGGTTGTTACTATGATCCAGAACAGCAGAATATGCCAGCCTTTTGCTTTCCGGTCTATGTGCTTGATTATCAGATATATGATCCCGATGCCGACGATAAGATTATAGAAATACAGATAAGAGTTCCCGATAAGCAGGATATAGTAGTATTTAAGTCCCGGCAGGCCGTCGCAGCCGAAGACATAGATGTCTGCAATGCAGTTCAGGATGGAAAAGAGAAGCAGGCCCAGGAGAATATGGCTTTCATCTTTGCGCGCAGGCAGATTCCAGCCTCTTGTTGCCAGTATGACCACAAGGATGGTTATTCCGACCAGATCGGTAACATATACGGCTTGCAGGTTGATCGCAGTATCCATGGCAGTCCCCTGTAGAAAGAATTGGCCGATCACTTACTTTAATTATATCTTTCAGGGTTTCCATGAAGTTGCCTTGATGTGAACAAATTACAAACTATTGCAGTTCTAGGGTTAAAAAAGCTCTTTAACATTGTTACAAAGCTTTAAGATCAAGGGTTATCTGACAATCAGGCCTCCGCCTGCAACATGACCGCCTTCATCGTAGAAAACAGCAGACTGACCCGGTGAAACCCCTTTGACAGCCTCATCCAGTTTAACGCTTACAAGTCCGTTGTCCAGCATTTCTATGGTGGCGGGACGCTCGGTCTGGTGATATCTGGCCTTGGCGAGACACCTTATCTTTTCTCCGGCTGATGGCTCGGGAATGCTCTGGAAATTGACATCCCTGCAAAGGAACGAATCACACATAAGAGCTTCTTCGGTTCCCAGAACGACTGTATTGTTCTCAGGACATATCTTCGTGACGAACGCAGGGTAGCCCAGAGCAATGCCGAGGCCTTTTCTCTGACCGACAGTGTACTGGTGGATCCCCTTATGCTTTCCCAGGATATTGCCTTCCTCATCCACGAAGTTGCCTTCACCGGGGAGGACTTTATCCGTGTGTTCGCTGATAAAATCAGTGTATCTTCCTTCGGTTACAAAGCAGATCTCCTGAGATTCCTCTTTGTGGGCGCAGGGAAGACCCGCATCTTCGGCGATCTTACGGACCTCATCCTTGGTGTACTGTCCGAGAGGCATGAGAGTTCTTGAGAGCTGTTCCTGTGTCAGCTTATATAGCATGTATGTCTGGTCTTTGGCGATCTGCGAAGCTTTGCGCACTGCAAATCTGCCGTTATCCAGCTTGTCGATGTAAGCGTAGTGACCGGTCGCGACATAATCTGCCTGGAAGATATCTGCGAGCTCGATCATCTTGGCCCATTTGACGAAGCGATTGCATTCGATGCAGGGATTGGGCGTGAGGCCTTCAAGATAAGCATCCACAAAAGGAGCTACGACATTCTCTTTGAAAAGGGCGGTGCAGTTATGCGGATGGTACTTAATATCGAGAAGCTGGCAGATACGTCTTGCCTCATCGATCTCGCAGCACCTGCTGTCGCCTTCCTCGTCAGAACCCCAAACGCGCAGAGTTACGCCCAGCACTTCATAGCCCTGTTGCCTCAGCAGATATGCTGCAACAGCGCTGTCGACTCCTCCGGACATTCCGACGATTACTTTGGTCACTTGATTACCGCCTTACGATTTTTCGACTGATATTGTTTCACATTTGGAAGGGAAATAAAAGAGGCCGCCCGGTGGCGACCTCTCGGATGAACAGATTGTTCTTATTTCTTCCTGACCGGGATCCAGATCGCGCTGTGGTAATCCTTGTCGGTCGGCATTGCCTTGCAGTCATACCATTCGACATTCGCGTTGCCGGAGATCTCATACTCGGGATTGCCGGGGAGCCACTCGGTGAAGATCTTGGTGTTAACCGACTGAAGAGCTCCAGGGCAGGGACCGAAGATATCAAAGACAGCCCAGTCACCGACGGGGAATTCATAAACTTCCATGCCCTCGGGTACTTCTCCGCCTTCGTACTTTCCTGCGATAAGATATCTGAACTTGCTGCCGCCGATGTCATCGATGCAGATTCCGTATTCGCCGATGTTGTTTTCAGCAACAGCCTTTTCGAACGCGTTGGCGGGAGTTTTTCCTGCCCAGACGTTGTTGGCATACTTAGTGCAGATCTCATCCCAGAACTTCGGGATCTCCGCATATGAAGTTTCCGAATCAAATACCTTCTGGAATCCGATGACCTTAAAGCCGGCTTTGGACATGATCTTGTAATCCATGTTGTTTCCTCCTTGAACAGTTAAGTTGATCTTTATTGGAAGGAAAGGCTTGAACGGAGTGCTGTTTCGAACCTGTGAAGGCGTTACTCCGTGAAAACGCGAGAATGCTTTTGTGAAGCTTTCGGGTGTCTCATAGCAATAGCGGTAGGCGATAACGATCACAAGATCTTCCGTGTTGACCAGGTCGAGCGCTGCCTGATACAGTCTTCTGTTGCGGATGTACTCTGCAATAGAATACCCTGTTATGAGCGAGAAGCCGCGCTGGAGAAAGATCGGTGAGATAAAGACCTTGTCAGCAACATCCTGTACACTGATGTCATTTTCAAGATTTTTCTCGATAAAGTCTATCGCTGTTCTTATGCCTGTGAGCCACTCCATCCCGTGTCCTCCTTCCTTGTTGAGGTCAGTATAACTTTCAGGGAAACTATGTTCCTGTCATTTCCGATACTGTTTTGTCCGGTTCACAACAGTTATATTTTAAAGCCTGAGAGCTTATCTGTCTTGGGTAATTTGCAGGTAACTGTCCGGGCTGATTTAGGATAAAATATCTGTATGAGTATAAGACTAGGAATAATCGGCGGCGGAGCAGCGGGCCTTTTTGCGGCCTGTCAGTTAAAGCGTCTTAAAGAAGGCAGTGACATTGAAGTTACTGTCATTGACAGGAATCCCGTACCGGGAAAAAAGCTGATATTGACGGGTCACGGGCGCTGCAACATCACCAACCGAAAAGATGCTTCCGTGCTTAAGAAGTGTTATCACGAAGCGGAGAAATTCATATATCCTGCGCTGAAAGAATTCGGTCCCGAAGATACCATGGCTTTTGTGGAGAACGAACTCGGACTAAAGCTTAAGGAAGAAGAAAACAACAGGATATTCCCCGTTTGCGACAGTGCGGTGAGAGTCAGGGATGCGGTAGTCTGCTATATTACAGACACTACGGAAATACTGCGCGAGACCAAGGTGACCAATATTAGAAAGGCTGATGATTTTGAAGTCATTACCGATAAAGGAACGTGTCACTTTGATCAGGTGATCTTGTCCTGCGGCGGAAATTCATTTACGCATACCGGTTCTTCAGGTGATTCATATAAGTTTGCAAAAAGATTAGGGCATACGGTAAACCCGGTAAAGGCTGCGCTTGCACCGGTCAGGGCAGATGAGAGTTCAGCTTCTCTTTGCCAAAGACTTAGCGGAGTTTCTTTAAATACAAGAGTGAGTGTCTTCTCTGAAGATAAGAAGATCTCGTCGTTTGAAGGCGATACGCTCTTTGCTGATTTCGGGCTTACAGGTCCGGCTCCGATGGAGATCTCAAGAGAGATACCGTCTGATGTTACCGGAAAGAAAGTCTGTCTCGAACTTGATCTGGTCCCTTCGATGAGTGATGAAGCTTTTGACAGCGAACTGCAGGAACTCATCGGAGCACATTCAGACACTAAGATAGTCACGCTTCTTTCAAGATATGTTCCTTCCTCAGTCGCATCGGAGATAGCACATCTGGCTGATTCCGCTGACATGTATGCCCAGGGATTCCCGAAAGACAGGAGAAAGAAGATTTGCCGGCTGATGAAGCATCTTCATATCGGAATAGACAGGGCGCCTGATCTCGAAAAGGCATACGTTACGAGGGGCGGTGTATCTCTAAATGAAGTCGACAGAAAGACTATGGAGTCAAAGATAGTTCCGGGTCTTTATATCATCGGCGAAGCGCTTGATATCGACGGGATCAGCGGAGGATACAATCTTCAGGCATGCATGGGTGAAGCGTATCTGGCCGCAAAAGAAATCATTAAACGATCTCTATCTTAAAGCATACCGGTTTATCTGAAACAGGACTCTTATCGAGCGTTATCCAGAGGCCTTCTGTGCAGCGCTCTGTATTAACGATAGCAAGATCACCGAGGACTTCAACAGTTCCGGTTACTATGTCAAATTCACCTTTGATCTTCAGCGAACTGATATTGAATTCATTTGAATCAGGATGCATGCAGAAGGCATAGAGATAACCGTTCTTATAGGTGAACCTGTAATCATTCGAAGTAAATGTTTTCTCGTCATTATCTTTGAAAGAACCTTCGACATTGTTTGTTTCACCCTCGCCGAAAACCTTCCACGGGGTGGTCCCGTAGATGCCTTCGCCGTTGACTTTCAGCCATTCACCGGTCTCTTCAAGCACTTTGGTTTCTTCATCAGTGATCGTGCCGTCGGGCTTCGGACCGACGTTTAAGAGCAGCATTCCGTTCTTGCTGACGATATCGACAAGATCGCAGATTATCTGTCTTGCAGGCTTGAATTCGTTGTCTTTGATATATCCCCAGGATTTCTTGCCGATTGCGGTATCTGTCTGCCAGGGGAATGGTGCAATACCGGTAAGAGCACCCCGCTCCACATCGTATGTCGCGACATCGGGCGGGAATGCGTTGTGCTTGAAGTTGATCGTAACTTCCTTTCCCCATTCAAGAGCGCGGTTGTAGTAATACGCGCAGACCTTTTTAAGATATGGCTTGAATGCCGCGTTATGTATCCATGAATCAAAGTAGAGGATGGAGGGCTTTAACCTGTCGATAAGTTCACATGTTCTTACGAGCCAGTCAGTAAGAAAAGCTTCATCGGGCTGAGCTGAAAAGATATCGTTGATCGTTGCGAAGACTGTTGTATCTGATAACTCCGGAGTAAGAACTGCGGGACCGTAGAAATCAGCAAATTCTTCATCATTGACATCGCTGTCTATTGTCCTTCCCATGTTCATGAAAAAGTAGTGCTCTGCTCTGTGTGATGACGCGCAGAAAGCGAGACCTTTATCTTCACACGCTCGTTTTATCTCCAATGTGATGTCTTTGCAAGGACCCATATTAGTTGCATTCCAGCGGTTGAATTCAGTATCGTACATCGCAAAGCCGTCATGATGTTCTGCAACTGGCATTATGTATTTCGCGCCTGCATTTTTGAAAAGCTCAACCCACTGATCGGCATCAAAGTTCTCGCCTTTGAACATGAAAATGAAATCCTTGTAACCGAATACGGAAGGATCTCCGAAGTTCTTTTTATGAAAATCATACTCGTGTGAAGTGGGGTTATACATCCATCTCGGATACCATTCGCATGCATAAGCGGGAACGCTGTAGATGCCCCAGTGAATGAAGATTCCGAACTTGGCTTCATAGTACCAGACAGGGATCTTATGAGCGGACAGGGAAGACCAGTCTGCTTTGTATCTGCCGTTCGCGATCGTATCGTCTATGAGCTTTAAGAATTCTTCGTGATTCATCTTGTAAACCTGCTGTTCCAGTCGATGTTACGCTGTCCTTGCGGAGATTGTCTGACCTGTCCTTCTTCGGGAGGCATAGCCAGTTTTCTGTCTTCGTCCGTGATATACCATGTTCCGAATTTTTCGGCTTCATCTGCTTTCATTTCATTTCTTGTGTTGTTGTATGAAATGCCGACCGTGTATCTTGATGCCTCACCTATTGTGTTGCCGATGTCATTCGATCTTTCAAGAAGAGTGGCAAACAGAAAACAGGAAAGACCGTATCCTAATCCGATGGAAAGAATGATGCAAAGTACCAGCATAAGTTACTCCTGTC
>JAIKZM010000141.1 GCA_024682215.1 Saccharofermentans sp.
TATATCACGAAGTCTCTAAAAAACGTTCCGTTTGAAATGCAAATACATTAATCGCAAACAAAAAGAGCCCCTAAGCCACGGTAAACACGTGACTTAGGGGTTTTGTAAACTTTTAGTTACTACGAGTTTGTAGCATCATCCAACGATGCCAAATCCGAATATGTGATCACTATTGGCCGAATAGCTCCGTTCTCTCACGGCATCGCTACTATTTCCTTCAACGGTGTAAATATAGCCGTTCTCGACCTTAGTAACGATTCCAACGTGATTGGGATTGCCATCTGGCTCCCAGTCAAAGAAAATGATCATGCCAGGATATACGACCTTGTCATAGTTGGAACTGTTGACTTCAGAGCCATCTATCCACTTATCATGGGACTTAAACCAAGAGACTCCATCGGAAACAAAGGAAAAATAAGGAATCTGAGTTTCTAGAAGGTCTGTCTGATCAGCACACCAGGAGACGAAAAGAGCGCACCATGCACATCTTGTACTACGACCAGCCCATTTCCAGTACTTTTCTCCACCTTCATTGCCAAGCTGGGACAATGCAAGGTTAACCAGTTCATTGGATCCACCTACGCCTCTAAGGACTTGAGCCCACAAAGATGCATTCTTAACATCAAGCAATTCATTGAGCTGAGCTGTCTGATCAGCATTGAAAGATAGACTTGAAGCTTCTTCAGATGCTGACAGGTGACCAATGGTGATATGCAGGATTATTGTGGTTATTGTTTCTTCCTTGTAGAGCAGGTTACCATCTTCATCTTTCTTTTGATTGCCATCTTCATCGAGATCCGGGACCTGTATTGTTTCAGTTTTAGTCTCGGTATATGAGGTGATGGTATTCATTTGCCAGAAGATAGTCTTTAGGGTATCTACATTGTCATCGGTCAGATGCACGACATCCGTTGCACCGTCAGTTCTGGTAGTGACATACACGGCATAGACAGAAAGAACATCAGGCCAAGGAGCCTGATAACCTTCCATTACGAGCTCATCATGGGCAGTGTTTGTCTTAATCTGCTCAATCTGGCCGTTGTATTCGCCGTTGATCTCCAGAACTACTTCCTGAAGAGTCCTGGTATTCTCCCCAGATACATCACCGGCGAAGAAGATACCGAAGGCAGAAGCAACAATCCCGGCAATTAAGCCTGCTAAAACAAGGATAAGTAGAAGAGGCACAGAAGCAGCTCCAAGCGCTGCTCCTAGTCTTTTCAGGCCTTCAATTATGCCTTTGACGATTTTCTTGACCCACTCGGCTGACTTCTTTGCCAGCTGTTCAGCTTTCTTTGCAGAAACAACCTTCTGTGAAGTAATTGCAGCCTGTTTAGCTGCTTCTTGGGCACTTTTGGCAGCGACTCTGGTAGCTTCGGTCGCACTTTTGATTGACCTGTCAGCCTTTTTGATGGTCCTGGGACCTGATTTAATGTCCCTGGTGTTCTTAATGTCAGGGGTCTTCTTTTTGATACGGCTTTTGAGCGAATCTCTGGCATCCAGTAGGGCATCAGCTGTATCAGCAGCTGTGTTCCTGGCAGATGCTTCGAGATTATCGATTGCTTCCTGATCTTCTTGCTTTCCGGAATCTTGAGACATCGTTCGCGCGTGTCTAATAGCAGCAATCCCGGCTCTCCGTGCTGCCTTAACGGGAGCTGTCATGGGCATAGAAACAGTCGTTTCCTTTTGCTCGGCTATCTCGGTGAGTTCCTTGGAAGATGCCTTGTTTTGAATCCTAGGGATGCTTTTACTAATAGTTTTCTCTGTAGCAGGTTTTAAATCATCCGAACGCGATACCTGCTTAATGTCACGTTCTCGTTCAACCTTACTGATTTGAGGCATTTCATTCTACTCCTTTGTGGTATTTGCCTATAAGAAGGCATGTAAAAAGCACCCGGGATTGCTCCCAGGTGCCCTGATAAGTCTTAGTATTCCTTTATGCAAAACTTTAAATATACTTCTTTGCCTTTCATTCTGCCTAGTTCAGCTATCATGTCCATTTGTCGTACAAGTTCTTTCAGTTGATCAAAAAATCTGAACTGAGCGTATGAAACAGTCGGGCTTTTCACCTTGTTGATATTTGATTTTGCCAAGCAAAGTCTGGCCTTTAAATCTGCCAAACTTATCATTCTGGTTTTAGACTTGCCATCGCCAAAATAGTCCTCATCAGTAATCGTTGAACTGGAGTAAAGGTAGTCAGCAAGCTCTTTACCAACTTTTTCCATTATGATGCACATTTCATTTGGTTCCCCCCAATAGTAGAAAAATAGGTTAGGAGAACTCCACTTTGCCTCATTGTCAACGACTCTAAGGCCCTTTAGCTCAGCATATAAAACACGGTCATTCATATTCATATCTCCTTTGTATTACTAGTAAAAGCCCCTGCCGGGTATGACCTGCAGGGGCAATGATCAGCCATTCGCAAACTGCCCCTCGCCAGGACGAGTTGTCATAAGCTGATATAGCTTAGTGTCCTTCGGGAAGCGATTGACGAAAGGCACGAGTGCCGAGCCGTACTTGATAAGTCCTGATCCGGCAGGCGCGTTAGTGATATAACGCATCTGGATCTCCGAGATGTTCAGGAGCTTAGCAAGCTTGGCCCTGTCGGATGCCGCCTGATTGAGCATGATTACGAACTCTGAGTTAGAAAGCATCGTAGATGCCTGAACGGAGTCCAAAAGATACTCAACATTCTGCGTGATAGCAGTAGGATAGGCGTTTCTCTTACGGAACTGTCTCCAAGCAGAGTTAAAAAACTGTGCGGAGAACTCGTTTTCGAATACGACATGGAACTCGTCGATAAAGACGTGTGTACGCTTACCTTTCTTCCAATTAAGAGTAACTCGGTTAAGCATAGTGTCTGTTATGACAAGAAGTCCCGTGGGCTTAAGCTGGCTGCCTAAGCCGTGTATATCGAAAACTACTACTCGCTTGTCCATATCAACATTACTTTCACGCCCAAAGATATCCAGGGAACCGGTAGTGAAGAGCTCAAGAGATAAGGCTATCTGCTTGGCTTCAGGCTCCGGCTGCTCCAAGAGCTTCTCACGGAACGTGCAAAGAGTAGGTGTTGCTCCGCCTGAAGACTTACATCTCTCCGCATCACGGTAAACTGCAGCTGCACATCTGTCGATAATGGATTTCTGCTGAGGTCCGACACCTTTCTTATCGATCTGCTCTACAAGAGACATGATGAACTGTGACTTAACTACGATAGGATCGTTCTCGCCATAACCATCGACCATATACATGGCGTTGAGCCTGTCGCGTCCGCCGGCCGATACGCGGATAACTGAGCCCATATCAGGTCCCATTGCCTCAACCAGAGGTGCATACTCGCCCTC
>JAIKZM010000175.1 GCA_024682215.1 Saccharofermentans sp.
ATTCTTTGGAGACAGTGCGCTTAAGACTTTGCAGGTCAAGAAGAGCACAAAGCTCTGTAAGTCAGGTGTTAAGAATTCTCTCAAGGGTTCTGCCGTTAAGACCGTTAAGGTTAAGAAGTCAAAGGTTAAGAAGTATAAGAAAATCTTCAAAAAGAAGAACTGCGGTAAGAAAGTCAAGGTTAAGAAATAAGATCTGAACACATTAATTGAGAGGGCTGCTCAAGTGAGAGGCCCTTTTAATTAAGGAAAAATCAAGACATTTTTATATGTGAATTGTTTTCTGCTATTAGCCGTAGTAAACTATTTTGCGTTGGTTTTTCGTTTATTTATACGGGGGATTACGATGAAACAGTTCAAAGCAGTATCAGTACTTTTATCTGCCGCCATGTGCATGTCTATGGTCATGACACCTTCTGCGGTAATGGCAGACGAGACATCATCGCCTGAAGAGACTCAGACTGTTGAAGGGACGGAAAAGCCTGAAACAAAGGAAACTAAAGAGACTGAAAAGTCTGCTGCGAAGGATACTGAAAAGCAGGAAACTGAAGAAACCGAAACTGAAGAACCTGCAGAAACAGAGACAGAAGTTCCTTCAGAGTCCGAAAAGAAGGAAGACGGAGAAAAAGAGCCTGAAGCGGTCGAAGAACCGGTTCAGGAAGATGAGGATTCAAAAGAGGCTGCCGATGCGGTGGCTTCCGGAAAGTGCGGTAAGAAAGCAAAGTGGAGTTTGAGCAGCGAAGGAGTTTTGACTGTCTCCGGCTCCGGTGCAATGTATAATTACAATTTTAAAACGGTAGGTACAGATCATACTTCACATTCAACTGCGCCTTGGGATTCCAAAAAGGAACTGATTAAAAAAGTTGTTATCAGCGGCAAGGTTACCACTGTCGCTCAAACCGGCTTTGTTGATTGTTACAATCTTACCACCGTTTCCATGTCAGACAGTGTTAAGGTTATCGGACATAGAGCGTTTTTCAAGTGCATAAATCTTTCCAAGGCGGTTCTTTCAAAAAAACTGACAACAATTGGCAATTCTGCATTCGAGAAATGTAATAAGCTCACTGACATAACAATTCCTAAAACCGTGAAAACGATCGGCATAGAAGCTTTTGCGCTGTCCGGACTTACCGGCATAGTTTTGCCGGGCGGGATTAAGAAGATCTCTAAAGAAGCATTTTTGGCTTGTTATAATCTTAAGACTGTAAAGCTTCCCGGCGGGGTGGTATCGATAGGTGAGCAGGCGTTTGAATACTGTGAATCCCTTGAATCCATAAGCATTCCTGCTAGCGTAAAGACGATTGAGGATTCTGCTTTTCAATATTGTGACAAACTGAAAAAAGTTCAACTTCCGATCGTGGGATTATCATCTATCGGTAAATGGGCATTTGCTGATTGCCCCAGCCTTTCTGGTTTTGAATTCCCGTTATCTGTAGTAAAAGTCGGAGACCAAGCTTTTAAAAACTGTTCAGATCTCGGAAGTGTGTCGATTTCTTACCTGCAGAAAGATGATTTTCCGGATTCTGTATTCGATAACTGTCCTAATATGTATTTTTCTGAAAACATGTACCTTCCGATTGGTACTCTTATATATGGACGGGACTATATCTTGTTTATTTCTAATCCTGCGATCGATGGGACAGGAACTGTGACGCTGGTATTGGGAAATGGCTTACGGGATGCTGAGCGTATTGTAATACCTAACGTTTATGTTGATCCCTTTTCCGGGGTATCTTATAAGATAACAAGAATAGGTAAAAGCTCACTGGAGGCAAACAGAGAGTTTAAGGCGAAAACAATAGTAATAGGTTCTAATGTCGTTTCCATTGATGCTGAGGCCTTTGCATGTTTCCCTGAACTTGTATCCGTAACAGGAGGTTCAAGACTCAGATCGATAGGAACCAGAGCTTTTGCCAAATGTCCGAAGCTTAAAGTGTTTAACATTACATCCAAGACTCTTTCGAAGATCAGTCCGTTCACGTTTGCATTGGATACGAATCTGAAGACTGTACAGATCAAGAAGACGACAAAGCTTGCAAAGTCAGGTGTTAAGAATTCTCTCAAGGAATCTTCGGTCAAGACGGTCAAAGTTAAGAAGTCCAAGGTTAAGAAGTATAAGAAGATCTTCAAAAAGAAGAACTGCGGTAAGAAAGTCAAAGTTAAGAAGTAACTCAAAAAGAACCACCTTGATATCCAAGGTGGTTCTTAGCTTTTTAGAGTGGTTCGAAAACCGGTTTGTGTGCTTTGAAATATACTGATTCCTTAAATCCTAAGGACTTCAGATATTGGACCGCCTCATCAAAGCAAACTCCGAATGTGCCGGGGAAGTGGGAATCTGATCCCAGGCAGATCAGTTTGCCGCCCATTTCCCGGTATCTGTTGAGTACGGCAGGGTCTGGTAGGTGTCTCTTAAAGCTGCGTTCCTTATGTTTCTGGATAGATTTGGTGTTGATCTCAAGCGCTTTTCCCTTGGTGATAAGAGCTTCGAACATGCGGTCGAATTCGGCAGGACAGTCTTCGTAGAGTACGAAGTTTTCAAGATTATCTGTATACCTGTTGATGTAGTCATAGTGGGCTGCTGCGTCAAAGTTGCTGCAT
>JAIKZM010000046.1 GCA_024682215.1 Saccharofermentans sp.
GACACTCAAGTTTGTTACAGGTCAGGCTGATATCGAGAAGCAGTGGGACGAGTACAAGAAGTCCTGCGAAGGTCTCAATCAGAAGGGTATCGAAGATCTCTACGCTGAACTCTACAAGAAGTAATAAGGTTTTCCCCTAAATCTTTTGTAGCAAAGAAGAGGGCTGTTCCGGAATGGAGCAGCCCTTTTTCACAAAAAACTCTCACGGACCAGATGCCGTGAGGGTTTTCATATATCCAACAACAGAGAGATTATCTACCGAAAAGCATGTCGCGTGAGTTTTTATAACATACACGCTGAATGAGATCTTTGAGTATGCGCTTGTCATAAGGGAATCTTCCACGCTCTATCTCTGTACCTAAGAAATTACAGAAGATCCTTCTGAAGTATTCATGTCTTGTATAAGAAAGAAAGCACCTTGAATCTGTGAGCATCCCCACGAAGCAGGGAAGAGGACTCTGTGAGCAGAGAGATCTTAAGTGATCTTCCATGCCAACCAGATTGTCATTAAACCACCAGGCAGCACCATGCTGGATCTTGCCGGGTATGCTTCCGTCGTTGAAACATCCGCAGAGAGTATCGATCACCGTGTTGTCCGTGGGGTTCAGAGAATAGATTATCATGCGCGGAAGCAGGCCTTCGCTGTTAAGTTGGTCCATGAATCCTGAAAGAGGAGTCAGGAAATCATTTGCGCCAGTGATCGTATCGCATCCGCAGTTGATACCTGCCTTGTCTAACATGACTGAATTAACGTTTCTCTTGCATCCGAAATGAAGTTGCATCGTCCATCTGCGCTTGGCATATTCACGTGCGAAAAACATCATCATGTGAGACTTGTATGCAATGATCTGCTGTTCGGTTAAGACTGTATCAGGTGAAGACAGTTTGTCTTCGAACACATCATTAACAGAGACCACAGAGTCTTTCACGTACCTTATGTATTCCGTACCGTGATCCGCGATGACACAGCCGTGTGAAGCAAAATGATCAAGTCTTGAAATAAGTGCTTCTTTAAGGGATGCGATACTGCCGATCTTTATTCCTGATACATCTTCGAGTTTTTTTACGTAAGAACCGAAACTTTTCTTTTCGATGTCGATGACGTTGTCGGGACGGAATGCCGGCAGGACTTTCACGTCAAAACCCGATTCCTTTATCTGCTCGTGATAAACGAGAGAATCGCATGGATCATCGGTCGTGCAAATGGCTTCAACGTTGGATGAAGACATGATGCTCTTTGCGGAAAGTTTTCCCGATGAAAGCAGTTCGTTTGCTTTATCCCATATCTCTTCCGCGTTTTCAGTGGTAAGAGGCTCATTGATATTGAAGTATCTGGAAAGCTCGAGATTAGTCCAGTGGTAGAGAGGGTTTCCAAATGCGGATTCCACAGCCTTGGCCCACATCATGAACTTCTCCTTGTCGGGAGCATCACCTGTTATGAATCTTTCATCGATGCCGCATGCTCTCATGAGACGCCACTTGTAGTGGTCGCCGCTGAGCCAGAGTTCTGTCAGATTCTCAAAATGCTTATCTTCCGCGATCTCTTTTGATTCAATGTGGCAATGATAGTCAACGATCGGGAGATCCTTGGCAAATGAGTCATATAACTCGACCGCCGTTTTGTTTTCGAGAAGGAAATCTTTATCCAAAAAGCTTTTCATAGACCACCTCTGTTTATATTTACAGTTATAGATTAACCAATTTCCGCTGTTATCGCAACTAAAAATATGCTAGAATACAAGTCAACAAAATCGAGGTGTTTAAGATGTCATTTTCCGAAAAAGTTTATGATGCCGGAATAGTCCCGGTAGTAGTCCTTAACAATGTCGAAGATGCTGTCCCGCTTGCAAGAGCGCTTCTTAAGGGAGGCATCTGTTTCATGGAGATAACGTTCAGAACGGAGTGCGCAGCCGAATGCATTTCGGTGATAAGCAAAGAAGTTCCGGAAGTCATAGTCGGCGCCGGAACCGTGCTGAATCGTACACAGGCGGAACTTGCCGTTAAGAACGGCGCCAAGTTCATCGTATCACCGGGAATTGATGAAGAGACAGTCAGATGGGCTAATGAAAATGGCATACCCGTGATCCCGGGTGCGGTTACCCCGACTGAGATCATGAAAGCCATAAGCCTTGGACTTAAGACCGTCAAGTTTTTCCCTGCAGACGTATACGGCGGGATAAAAGCGATAAAGGCTCTGTCGGCACCTTTCGGACAGGTGAAGTTTCTTCCTACCGGTGGTGTCTCTGAGGCTAATCTGGCCGAATTTGCAGGCAATAAGTCGGTATGTGCAGTCGGCGGAAGCTGGGT
>JAIKZM010000206.1 GCA_024682215.1 Saccharofermentans sp.
TTCTCTTTCAAGTTCGTAATATTTTTCTCTTGCTTCCTCATATAGTTCTATCCACTCTTCGTGGCCTGCTTCTTGCAGATAGTCTTTATAGTCCTTATTGTCTTTAAATTCCGGTTCTCTTTCACAGAAACAATTACACACATCGAAGTCGCGTTGATAACGGTTGATCGCATATTCGTGATTCTGCATTTCATAAAGAAAAGCACCAACAGCAAACTCAGGATCTTTCATAAGCTCAGGCAGCTCATCAGGCTTAAGAATAAAATCCCTTATCTTCTGAGCATCAGTCCGGAGATAAAAACCACCGTATCCAAGCTTATATATCTTGTCTGTATCGTTCTCGGTCAAGCCGCGCTCTTCCATAGCTTCCTTGAACTGTTGGTCATTGAAAGCAAAGAAGATGGGTAGTGCATCAAATTCCTTCTGTTTAGTGTCCTTCCATTCTTCATAAGTCATAATTGAACATCTCCGGATTAATCTGAATATATCTATCTTGTAATGTCCGTTTTGCTATCTTCTTTGTTTCAACATCAGCGTTAGAGTCGTGTAATATGTATAAATACAAGGCATCTTCGATAATTGACATCTGTGTTTTGTCTGAACGCTTGCTGATATCCTCAAGGTATTCAGTTAACACATTGTTTAGTCGTATAAGCTTCTTTTTTCCGTTTGCGTTATTATTCATAAATCAATTTCTTTATCCTTTTAAATGTCGGGTTCGTTATCAGGTTCCGGTTCTTCGTAGTCTCCAAACATAGCAAGTATGTCCTTAGGTATTCCGTCTTCTTCTTTTTGTTCTTCGGTTACTGGTTTTGTTTCAACTTCTGTTTTTTGAATACCAAAAAGCCCAGCCTCGGCTCCGGTCTTCCATACTGTTCCATTTTTTGAAGACTTTCTCGCAGCTTTTCTTATGTTTGCATTATGTTCTTCTTTGCAAAACTTTTCGGCAGCGTCGAGTGTCCGGATTCCGTGTTTGTTCCACTTTGTCAGCGTGTCGTGAATATTCTTCATAGCAAGATGAGTCCTAAAAAGGTTATCGTCAAAGGCTCTTTTTATCAGGGCTTCCGACATGCCGTATTCATCTAGCCATGTTCGGATCCACTCCTTTTCAATGCCGGTGAGTTTTTTGTTAATATACTTATTGCACAGAACGGTTATCTTATCGATTTCCGCAGCTGCCGAACCTTTTTCGGTCGTAACATCAGCTATCTGCGGTTTTTCAAATTGCTTTAATACTGCCTTATTCTCGCTTATATGAATCTTAAGAGTCTCACACTTACCGTGAGCGCCCATCCTGCTCTTTTCGTATGTAAAACATAGGTCTGAGTTTTCTTTTAAAGCTTTTTCGCAAGATTTTAATACCCAGTCATTAAAATTTTGAAATCTTTGATATTCTTCGGGCTTTATACCAAGCCACTTGCGTAATTCATCCAAAGAAACTTCAAAGTTTTTTCTTCCAATGTCATACTGGTTTCTCATAAACAGATACATCAATATCTGTTTTGGCGAGCTAAGGGCGAAAATATTCATGCCTTTTGCTTTGATATACTTTTTTTGAAAATCGAACATTAAAGGAAGGGCATCATCCGCAGCATTAAGGTCAAAATAGTATTTGCCATGTTCATCGGTTTTTAGTCGGCATCGTTGAAAAAGTGTTGTTTGTGCATATACACAGTTCTTATCAGGATCAGGGCCGTCAATAACTATCTGTAAGAGCTTTTTAGTACTCGCTTTAAGATATGAAATATTTGTGTCATCATCGAGGTCTAGTATCTTAAGATAATCTTCCAAATCTACACGAACATATCTGGTTGAAATATCTCTTGGATTTATTTTGCACAGATAGAAACCTAACAAGCGCCACTCTTGTAAAGAAATATATCGTAATTGCTCTACAAGAAAGTCTCTGATTTCTATTATTTCATTTCCATTGATAGCCATCTTATTCACCAAAAATAAAAAAAAGTCCGACAGCGGACTATATTCTTATACTTGTTTATACTTGTTTATACTTGTTTAGAGTTTCTGTAATGCCTTAGTTTATTGCATCACAGAAGTCAGATAACTAGAGATTTACCCGCAGATAACTAGAGATTTACCCGCAAAATTGTTATCTTCATCACTATATTTGTCAAATATTTTTGCGGTGCCAACTAGAGATTTACCCGCTAAATATCTACATCGTCTTTGTTCTTGGCCTGCTCTATAACTTCCTTATAGTCATTATCAAGCGCTTCGGCCTGAACGAAGCAGCCAAGGTCATTCAGGGTTTGAACACAAAAAGAAACAGCATCGGCATATGCCTTATATGCTTTTATTTCTATACTTTCCTCGCCGGCTGATACATCCTCAAGTATTTGAGGCGTAAGCTTATCTGATATCTCGTTGAAGTTTTCAATAATCTTGTTGCCTCTTTCTAGGAGAGCATCTGCAAGCAGATCCGTCTGCAACGCACTTAAAAAGAACATATTCTTATCGGTGGTCTGGATACGGGCATAATTCACAGCATCAAAGAAGTCGGTAAAATAGTGGCCGTGTCCCCAGCTAGTAATATTACCGTCGGTATCGTATTGAGGATAATGAGCTACTACCCAGCCGGCACTTCCCCTGTCGAGCAGCGCCCAGTCATCCCACTTTTTTACTATCGGATTTCCGTTTCTAACGTCATGCGCCATATTTTTACTCCTTTAGATTTCCGGTTCATCATCAGGTTCCGATTCATATTCAGGTGTGTAAAACTTTTCAGAGAGCATTTCAAATGCCGGTAACAACTTTATTGCATAATCCCTCTGTTCTTTTGCTAAAAGACTGTCAGGCTCGATATTCAGACACTTTTCGGCTTCATATAAATTATTTACACCGACACCAGCAGCTTTGAGCAGAGCTTGTCGCAATTCTGGTTGTGTTCTCATATCGATAGCTGCCAACGTATCAACGTCAACATTACGCTGCCAGTCATATTCGCTTGGAGCTATCCGGCATAATGGCAGATAGCCGTCAAGACAGTCTCCGATATTCCAGATAACATATCTGGAATCGGGAAAGCCTGTTACAACAGTAAAACGATATGTCGTGCCGTAACCGTTATCGTGATATATTTCTTCTTTCACGGTGAGCTGTTCGTCAATGCCTTGCTTGGCTTCCTCTACGGAATCCACATATGCTATCGTTCCGGGAGCAAGAGGATCGGTTATACGATATTCACCGCGATAATCGATATACTCAATGTCATAACCTTTATATCTTTCTTTCATACTGACACCTTTTTGATATTTTGGGAACGGGTGTATAATGAGTTATCCTTCATAACATCCGTTATGTTTATTCATCTTCAGAAAAGCCCGCAGTCGCAATGCGGGTTTTTCTTTTTATATGCCCGGTTCCTCGTCCGGTTCGTTATTATCTAATTCAAGACTACCCAGAGACAACTTGTTCATAGCAGCTCCGATAGCATCTAATTCCTCATAGCCGTATTTATCCATAAGCCTTCTGGTTTCATATCCGACATCTAAAGCTTGTTCTCCGGTAAGGTCAGGTCGGTTCTCACTAACATATTCAGCGGTACAGCTTGCTTCATAGAAACTCGATAATTCCATAAGGGTATGAGAGCTTAGTTCGACACCGTTTACTGAACATTTGAAGGGAGTATCATCGCTTAGTGTGACTGTATTTTTTACCATCACGGCTGTTACCGCCGGTTCTTTATTTAATGCATCAAGCAAGTCCTGAGTCTTAAGAAATTCCGTTCCGCCGTGACATTTGTAATATGCCATAGTCAGATCTTCGATGAAGCGTCTCAATTCATACTTCTGGTCACGGCTCGTAAAGCTATTAAACATTGTATAACGCTTGTTGCCGTCAGGAAGTTCTGTTTCAGGTTTAATAGACGAGTCCACGGAGAAGTAGTCATAGCCGTGTTCTATCCTTTTATGCGTATCGGAAGACACCATTTCAAACATATCCGTGATGATACCTTCAAGCTCGCGGAGACCGACGGGAGCAGCGGGGATCTTATCCAAAAGGCTTGCATAAAACGCTGTTGTTTTCGTATAAACAGGTTCGGTACTCATATTCATATCTCCAAGAATAGTAAAACGAGTAAATCAGCCCGTACAAAAACTGCACGGGCTGACATAGGTTTATAGATTAAAGGTCGGGGCCGATATCGATATCAGATGCCGGAATAAGCTCGTCAGGCTTTACTGAGGGCGCCTTTTCCTTGAGCTTTTCGTATTCTGTACCGATGGTAAGCTCCTTCTTAACAGCATCATAATGGAAGCACTGGTCGGAAAGACGTTCTCTGGGCGTTACTGACGTGCGGTTGATATCGTAGATCATCCGGTTGAGTTTATCAGCAGCCGGCTTACCGTCGTCCTTAAGCACAATAAATTCGTGGACTGAGGAAGGAATCAGCCAGACCTTGTTGCCGATATTATCTTTAACGATATCTGAAAATTCAGGATAAGCAATAACAGCAGCGCCATGAAAGGCACTATCGTTTGAAATGATAAATTGTTCAGGGACATCTTCCGCATTCATTTCTTTTCTAAGTTCGTCCGGATCTCTACCCATCAACTCTGCCATCTGAACAAGTAAGGATTTAGCTGTAATAGGCTCCATTTCTACGGAGTTATCTCTTGCCGTTGCGAAAAGCTGGTCTTCATCAACTCCGTACTCTTGCAGAAGCGGGTTTGTTATCATAACACACGAACGGCCATCCGGGCCGCTCATGCTCTCGACATTTATGTTTACAACGAGTGCCATATCTCCGACCATCTTGTGCGGAGTGTCCTTGAGCATGGGTGAAGTACCGGGGATAAGTCTCAGGAACGTGTTGTCTTTAACCTGTTCATAATCAAGGACAAAGTTCTTTACGACCGCTTCTTTTTCCTTAATGACTTCCACATTGGCCTCAATAGTGTTAAGCGTCTTGTCAACAGCTATAAGTAAGTTTTCGCCTTTGTCTACGTCCGTATAGATTTCTTTGATGCGGAAAGCCATAGACATCTTTGAGTCTCCTACGGATACCAAGAGTCTGTCTGTAACACCATCGGGCGAATCAATAGTGTCGTATCTGCAGCTGATATCTTCGAGGCCTCTTGCTTCTATCTCTTCCTCAACGTGAGCAAGAAATTCTTTTTTGAAATTTTCATAGTCCATCATGTTATTCACCTCATCAGATCACTTCTTGTTGCCGGTCGCATCGGCAATTGCATCTGCATAAGCCTTAAGCTTTGCAGCTTCCTTCTCCTTCTCGCGCTTCGGCTGATTCTGGAGCAATATCTTAGTGCCGTCATCAGCTGTGTAAACGAGATCAAAATCATAAGTGTCTTTACCCATCTTCTTGTTCTCCTTTCGGGTGTTGTTTATTCATAAAAAAACAGCCCCGAAGGACTGCTTTGATATGCTAGGTTGTTATATATCCATATCTTCTATGTCGATGTCTTCTTCTGATTTAGTATATGTTTCAACTTCCAGCTCCGCATCATCGTGAAGAACGGTTATAAGGTCTTCGAGGTTCAAACAAACTTCACAATAGATAACGGTATGTTCTTGGCGGAATTGCTTTTCAACACAAGCAACCAACGTGTCGTATTCATAAACGTTGAAACTAAGTGTGTAAAGAATATCGTTATCTCTAATCTCAATATAATCAGCTTCATCAAGATAACCCATTTCATTTTCGTTGCAGCTTACGGTTTCCGTTGGCACAAAGAAATGGCCGGTCTTTTCTCCGATTTTTTTAATAATCTGCTCTAGATTCATATTATTAAAGGAAGGATATTTCAGTTCTTCCTGCGGAAGTACATCAAAGAAGGTTAACTGGTTGTTCATGCTAAATCTCCATTTCAGTTTCCACTTCCTCGTCCGTTTCCTCATCCGGAGCCGTCTCCGTTTCGGTCATATACTGACGATATGTTAAGGTGTTTTCGGCACTTCTTTCCGCTGCGCGATAATGCTCAACTGCTTCTTTTATGTCTTTGCAAGGGATTCCGCAGCCTTGAAGAGCTTTTTTGTTCCAGTATCCGATACCGATAAAAGCTTGTCCTTTTTGAATATACGGCTGTCCGTCTTTATCCATATCAACGGTATAATGACCGATATTTAAGTCATATTCTTCTATTTTACCTTTGTATCCGACATAACGTGTGCTGTCGGGTGAACGCGGATCCGGTTTGAAACAGACACCTATCTGTTCTCCGATAATGCTCGCTATCTGTTCTAATGTCAGCTCATGCCAGTCTGGATAATCAATATCTTCTTGGGGTATGACATCAAAAAAAGTGATCTGATTTATCATAACAGCCTCCACATAAATATCAGGGAGCGGTAATCATAAAACCAAGGCAGCGGCCTCTAAGCCAGTCAGCTTCGGCTGCTTTCTCAGTTACAGTTACAAGCTTTTCCCAAGTATTTTCTTCCGGGTTGTACTTGTAGCCGTATTTTGCAAGCGTTTTGTCGCTTTCTGTCATACCGAAGACTATATACTTCAATGCTTTAGGCTCGTCCATGTTTACTCCTTTTATAGCTCAGGTTCCTCATCAGGCTCAGCTTCGGATTCCTTAATATCTTTTTCATATGCCAGAACAGTTTCTTCGATTGCCATAGTGTAAAGCTCGACGGATATCATATTCTGCTCGAATGCCGTCTTGAAATAATCTCTTACTTCTTCATGCGACATCCCCATAGTCTTTTTTGAGCCTACAAGCGCTCTTACAGCTTCTTGAGTGAGTGTCATAAGAATTTCTCCTTTCTGTCATTAGAAAGAGGAAACCGGCAGCGCAGAAGGGGTGGAAGGAACGTCGCTGCCGGTTCTTTTATGAAAAAGCTGTTTGTTTTGTTCCGATATCAGATATCCATATCGGGTTCTTCCGAAGGTTCGTTGGAGAAATACTCTTCAGGAAGTTCTACAGGTGACGGATCCTCCACCGGTTCGTCTTTAACCGCATCGGTCTTTTCTGCTTCTGCCGTCTGTTCCTTGTCTTTTGCCAAGTGAGGCTTTGGACCGAATTTTACCTCTTCCGCCTGTATCTTTGTGTGAAGCTTTTTATCCTTACCCATAACGGAGCGAAGTTCAGCAGATACGCTAACGCTCTGACCTTTTACAAGAAACTCAACTGAGTCTTCGGCCTGCTTGCCCCAGACCACGACCGAGAAATAGTCCGTTCTTGCCTTGTCGCCATAACCGCTGTTAACAGCGATATTAAGAAAAGTATAGTGCTTGCCGTTTTCCGTTTCTCTCAAAACGGGGGCTTTTGTCAGATTACCTCTAAGAGTGTAGTTGTTATCAGGGTTTGACATATTTTTTCTCCTTTCAACAAAAAAGGCAGCCCCAAAGGACTGCCTACATATTTATACAGTTTAATAATATCACTTTTGAAAAAGTTTGCAATGTTTTTTTGAAACTTTTTTCGTTATATCCCCCAGCGGACAATTGTCCGAACAAATAGTACCGGCCCCTCGGTTTTGGTGGTTAGGTGGAGAGGCCGGGCTTGGAGAAATGAAGATGTTTTGGGTTAGCTTATTCGGGGTAGAACATATTCTTAGCGGCGTCGTCAACACGCATCTTTTGAAATATAAAGAGTGTCGCTCTTGAATCGTTCAGGGCATCGTGAGCAGGAAACCTGTAGTCCCAACGGTGAGCGGCTTCGATGAGCTTAGACCATTTTCGGTTGCCGTGATATTCATCATAAGGATTATACCTTTCAGCGTACTCAAGCATAACGTCATATTCTTTGACTGATGACAGATCCAGTCCGGCAGCCTTAAGAAAATTGTCATCAAACTTCGTGTTGTTATAACCAACAAGCCACTCCGCATCATAGATAAGTTCTTGTATCTTATTAAAGAGCGAAGGCATGACCGGAGCATCTTTAACCATTTCGGGCGATATGCCGTTTACAGCTTCGGCTTTTTCCCACTTGCGCTTATGCTGTGGCTTGATATAAGTGTTTATCAGTTCTGTGCCGTTACCGTCAACGATGGCAAGTTGTATTATCTCGTCACTTCCGGCATTAAGACCGGTAGTTTCCAAATCATAGAACAATATCTTAGACGACTCGGCTATAGGAACCGGAGTCGGCTTTCTTTTTCTTTTTTCGGCAGCTGCGGCAACGGCAGCTTCTAATTCTGCCCTCTTTGCAGCCTTTTCTTGTTCTGCCTTTTTAAGCTTTTTTAACTTGGCAAATGTCACAAGGACACATATGCCGGCAAGAATAGCACCTGTAAGAAGACCGGCTGCTATAGTGCTGGCATCTTCGGCTCCTACCATCGCAAAGGACGATACGATAAACATCAGGGCTATACCGCCAAGGATAATACTTGCTTTATATGTTCTAAAGAAAGTCTTCATTATGCTTCTCCTTCCTCGCTGCTTTGTGCTTCTTGAGCTTCGGTTTCCTGATATGCCAGTATGCATCTGATTATATAAAGCTCCGTCTGTTCATCATCCAGTTTGACTTCCTTCGGAAGCAGACTCTTGATCTTTCCGGTCAACTTAAGAATTGTACTCTTGTCGTCACCGTCATTTGCTATGGCAGAAATAATAGCTTCACTCAACGGAAATCCGGTATCGGCTTTGGCTCTTATCTGTCTAGCCTGTTCTATATTGAGCGATTTTTTGTCCGTATTGTTAAACACGGTACTGAAGACAAGCTTCTGATTCTTTTCTTCCAGATATGATAACTCGACCGCAGGGACGACTTTAAGCCTTTTGGAGTCAACGACAGCTCGAAGTTCAGGGATAAGATAAGTAAGACGGACATATCTTTGTATGTTTTTATAGCTTTCACCAACAATATTACCCAATTCTTCAGCTGCACGACCAGATTTTGTTTCTTCGGAAGAATTAGGGACAATTTGTCCCACATTTTCCTTTGGTCTGCCGGGCGTTCTTTTCATAGCTTCCAATGCCATCCTGAAAGCAAAGCCTTTTTCGGTTGGCTTATAGTTCTTTTTGCGACTGAAATTGTCCGTTGCAACCAAAAAGGCTGCATCGTCATCAGACATTTCTCTAACATATGCCTTAATGCTGTCGTATGCACCTATCTGTCTATATGCAGCGACACGGTGATGGCCGCAAAGTATCTGATATTTATCCGGGCTTGAGGGATCCTTCCTTACGATTATCGGATTATCAAGACCGCGCGTCCTGATGTTTTCGACCAGCGCCTGAAATTCGGGATCCGTTTCATCGACTATAGACGGATTTATATTACCGTCACGGTCAACAAAGGTTGTAAGGTCTTCGAGCTTAATGTTCTTGCTTTCCGACTTGACGGAATGCTGCTGAAGGATATTCATTAAGCCTTTATTTAACTTTTCTTCTCTACCGGACATAACCTATCTCCTTTACACCTGTTCAAACAGTTTCGGAAGTGACTAAAGCCAGCTTCTCCACTATCTCGTCTGCCAGATTTATATATCTTTGGGTAACGTTTGCGCCGGGAGCATACTTCAGGAGACTGTGTCCCGATGTTGCTGCTTCGCCGGCTTTAACCATCTTGGGTATTACTGTTTTGAATATTGGGTATTCGTCTTCATAGGCAGCTCGTACCGATGCCATGACGGTCTTAGTCTGCAAGGTTGCTTCTTCGGCAAGAGTAAAAAGGATTCCAGCAACACTCAGCTTGTCGTTAAGTTCTTCCCAGACATCGTGTACGGTCTTAAGAAGATCGACCATACCTTGAACGGCCAAGACATTTGTCTGAACCGGAATAATCGCATAATCGGCAGCGGTAAGTGCGTTGAGCGGCAAGACGCTCAGTGAAGGCTGACAGTCTATAAGACAAACATCGTATTCATCCTGAACGCATCTTAACAATGTTGTTAACTTCTTTTCGCATGCCATTGTTGACTGCAACCGTACTTCCATACCGGATAAATCGAGATTAGCAGGAACTAGATCCAGTCCTTCGTCGTGGTGCAATATCATATTCTTAAGACACTTCTCATAGGCCTTGCCTGAAAGAAGGGCATCCAGCGCGTCAGATACAGTTTCCCTTTCGCTATATGTACTGTAACCAAGATGAGTAGTGAGATTACCCTGCGGATCGAAGTCGACCAGGAGTGTTCTTAGGCCTCTTTTTGCGAGGGCAGCACCTATATTGACTGTTGAAGTAGTTTTGCCTACTCCGCCCTTCTGGTTGATAATTGCAATTGTCTTCATATCTATTCCTTTCCTTAATATAAGAGGTTCTTCTTTGTCAGAAAGTCTGCTACACGTTCTTCGCCCTTAGCCAGACTGTCGTTTACTTCTTCTCTTGTGATTTCAAGGATTTCTCCGATCTCGGACTTCTTTTTATGCTGCGCATAATACATTTGAAGGGCTTTGCCGGAATTGTCTCCCATTGACTTGATATAAGCCGTCACAAGCGACGACCTTACTATCTCTTTTTTTAGCGGCTCTATCTTTTCCTCAAATTTCTTTTTGAGTCTGTCGGCTTGTATCATCATACTGATATTCTTTTCGTCCGGTCTTCCGTTTGACTGGATCCGGGCTGATTCATAATCCGTAACCCTGATGCGTGAATAAAGCTCATTGAGCTGTTCGTTATAAATGCTTTCCTCACGATGTAATTCAGCCATGTAAATATGCACTTCTCCAAGTGTCTGCAATACATATATTGTTAATTGCATCGTTGTTGCCGGTATCATTATTCGAACCTTTTCTTCCACTCCGGAGAACTGTAATAAAACTCATCTGTACCTTTAAGAGCTTTGAGCATACTTTCTAAGATAACTACCAACTCCCTGACCGTGTAATCGTGCTGTAAAAGCTCTTCGGATACCTTGCTCTTAACATTGCTCTTCTCAATGGCTGCACAGATAAGCTCTTTATCACGTACTGTAAAGGTCTTTCCTCTGCCGCCGTTAAGACGCTCATAGGTGTATGAGTAAGATTTATTGATGGCATTTGCCAGCTCTTTCACGGAACCGAAAAGCCTAATCAATTCTTTTGGACTGTAAAATTCGCTATCAGGTTTCATCTTTCGTTTTGCAGCTTCATAGCAGATTCGTATTTGTCGAGGATCTTTTCTGACATAGTCAATGCAGTCTCCATAACATTGCCTTTGTAATACTTATTGTTCAGAATCTGAGACAATGTAGGGGCTGTAATTGACACTCCATACTCAACAAGGCGGCTGACAAGCCATTTAAGAGGCAGGTCATTCTCTACCAGTCTGAGCTTGATCTTGGTACCTCTAGAAAGCTCAATTTCCATTTGCTTTTTCTCCTTTTCTTCTGTCTTCGGGATATCCTTATCATTAATTGTAAAATCTTTTTTTTTTTGTCAAGTATTTTATACACTTTGGTAAATCTCCCCGCCCAAGAACCGCATTTATGCTAATTCGACAGTCGTTTTGACTTTGTGATACTATGAACAAAATAAATTTTGTTTATGCGAGGATTAAATGAACGAGCCGTTTATATCAAAGGGAAAGTGGTTTTACAGAGTTGTAAGAGATGACGGGGCGCACAAGACGTTTACTTCTGTCAAACCGGGCTTGGCCGGAAAAAAAGCAGTGCTTAAGAAAGGCAGAGACTTCATTGAAGGTGGTTTAAACCGTTCTAATAAGACGGTTAAAGACTTTTGGCCGGCTTTTCTCGCGTATTATAAGAACATTCACGGTAACACAGAGGGCTATATAGCATTAAAACAAGCTGGTGAAAGCTATATTCTTCCGCAGATAGCCAGAAAGCCTGTTACAGAGATAAAGTATAAGATGCTTCAAAACGTAATCATGGATGCCAAACTGCACGACGGCTCCAGACCATCTAGAAAGACTTTGGAGAAGATCCGTTCTTGTCTTAATCAGTTCACAAGGTATTTGGCAATGGTCGAAGAAGTTTGCGAGCCTATTCTAATACCCCTTCAGATACCTCACGATGCCGTTCGCAGCCAAGAACGAGAAATATTACAACCAGAGGATTTGAAGCGCTTATTTAACGAGCTTGACGGTAATTCCGGGAATTTTATCTATGCTTATCAGTTTGGTGTTTGTACTGGTTTAAGAACCGGAGAGCTTTTAGGCATAAAGAAATCTGACATAAACATTCAGACAGGTGAGATTGAAATCTCAAGATCAATAAACAAAAGAGGACAGATCACGCCTGGGAAAAACAGAAATGCAGCTCGCAAGTTCATATTAACACCACGTTCTTTGGATATCGTAGAAAAACAACTAAAGAAGATAGAACACTTAGAAACAGAGTGGTTGTTTCCAAATATCTTAGGCGGACAACCTTGGCAGAGTGAGTTTTACCGAGAATACAAGAAACTTGGCTTTCCTGGTTCTCCCTACTCTTTAAGGCACACGCACGTTTCTTTACTTAAGAACGTACCTGATTATGTATTAAAGCAAGAATTAGGCCATTCTTCCTCCATGCCAACACGGGATATATATTCCCACTCAGTAAATACAGAGGCTAAAAGATTCTCAGAGATTATTAACAATGAACTTGAGGGAACGTTGTCTTCCCTTATCACAGATATAAACTCAGAAGTAACTCCGCAGTAACTTTTGAGTAACTTACAAAAAGAAGAAGTCCCGAAACACAGTGTTTCAGGACTTCTTAATGGTGCGGCCGACGAGACTTGAACTCGTATGGAGTTACCCACACGCCCCTCAAACGTGCGCGTCTGCCAGTTCCGCCACGGCCGCATATTGCCGCTTTAAGCAGGCTCGATAATTATACTTTTCGGATAGTACAGTGTCAAGGATAAATTTTGAAAGATTGCATTGTTTTTTATAACACCCTCAAAAGCCTTGAAAAGCAACAGGGGGCCTTCTCTTTCGAGATGCCCCCTATTGATGCCTTGGTCGTTTGGCGATCAGTTAAGTGATGCCTTTAAAATTCCTTTTTCTTCTTTTTGAAGACTACGATGCAGATTCCCATAGCCGCTACTGCTGCAGAGACAAGGACCGCGCCGGCAACATTTGTATAGCTTACGCCGGCACCTGTTGCAGGAACAGAGCCCTTGGAACCCTTCTTGTTCGGGTTGGACTTCGGAAGCAGTATGGTAACGTTGCGGTCAGTGATCTCAATGTTCACAGGTGTTCCGGTAGGTACTACCTTGCCGTTCTCAACCTTGAACGGAGCTGAAGGAACCTTGTCATACTCCTTAGGTCCGCTGACTTCCTTGATGATGTATTCACCATCAGGCAGTCCGACCTCAACCGTTCCGCCGGTCGTTCTGATCGTGATCTTCTTTACATCCTGGTCGACCACGTCTCCGCCTGTAGGAGAAACACCTGAAAGATCAACAGTAGGTGTGCTTGAAGAGATCTCGATAACTATGTCAGGAAGATCTTTCCTGTCTTCCTTATCCTTACCGTTGATCGTTACCTTTGTGAAGTAACTCGGGTCAGCACGGTCGATCATGACGATCCTTGAACCGATAACAAATGTCTGTCCGTTGTACTTAAGCTCACCGTCATTAGTGATCTCGAATTCGATGGCATCTGCCGTCAGGTACTTCTCAGGAGTTGTTGTCTCTTCGAGTACATACTTACCTACTCTCAGGCCTTCGATCTTGGTGTAGTTATCACCGCTCGAAGGGAACGTGAAGGTATGATTGCTGTTGGAGAACGTGGGAGTAACCACTGTCTCACCCTGAGTAACCTTTACATTCGTAAGGTCATAACCGTCTTTGCTCGTAATGGAGAGCTTAGCGCCTGCGATAAGGTTGTGCGCAATATCTTCCTTGCTGAACTGGATGTCGAAATACTTCGCGGCATCAAATGCAGTGATGATATTGTTTACGCCGTCGATGTCAACTTCCGTTGTGGATGCCGTGCTGTCAACCTTACCGTTCTTTACGGTGAAAGTAGTCTTTGTGATTACCTTATAGCCATTAGGTGCAAGTTCCTCTTCAAGCGTGTATGTTCCGTCAGGAAGCCATACTGCAAACTGGGTATCAGTCGTTGTCCAGGTTATTTCCTTCTTGTTGTCAGAAACCTTGACATCTGATCCGCCAGTATGGGTGAGCTTGCTGAAATCAACAGTTGTTTCTGTTGTGCTCAGTTTCATATTTGCGCCTTCAAGCTCAGGTCCCTTCTTAGTCATATCCTGCTTGCTGAATGAAACCTTGGAAGTATCAGGTCCGGGTGCAGATACAGCCTTGTCGAATGCTGTGATAATGCTCTTATCAGAATCAATGGCTGTGGTCTCGTCTGTGGTGCCCGTAACCTTTCCGTCTTCGATCTTGAACTTGAGTGTCGTGATAACGTCATAGTTCGTAGGCGCAGTTGTTTCCTTAAGCTCATACTCACCGTCGGGGAGGCTGATCTTAAGCTGGGTCTTAGCTGATTTCCACTCAATGGCATTCTCGTTGTCAACCTTGCTGATCGCAGGTCCCTGCTTCTGTGCTGTCTGCCACTTTGCGTTATCCCATTTTGCTGCAGGTCCGGATACTGCCGTGAGTTTCATTGTAGCGCCTTCAAGCTCTTCGGCATTGTCCTTATCCTTATCAGCGAAATCCTTCTTGCTGAATGTGGTATCGGTGATAATGAGCTCATCGAATGCGGTTACGGTATTAGTATTGCCATCAGCCGTAACTGTCTTTGATGTTGAAGATACTACCTTTCCGTCTTTGATCTCGAATGTGGTCGCCGTGATTACATTGTATCCGGTAGGAGCAAGATTCTCCTTAAGCTCATACTTACCGTCAGGCAGGTTGATCTTAAGAGGCTTATCACTTGATTTCCATGTAACGGCTTTCTCACCGCTGACCAGACTTACATCAGGTCCATCCTTCTTAGCCTTCTTCCAGGTTTCCTCATCCCAGTTTGAAGCCTCGCCGGATACTGCCGTAAGCTTCATCTCTGCTCCGGGAAGTTCATCGGCATTTGTCTTGTCTTTATCTGCCATGTCCTTCTTGCTGATGGTTACTTCAGAGCCTTCAGCCTTGTCGAACGCAGTGATGATGTTCTTTGTTGCATCGATCGCAGTTGTCTCGCTGGTAGTTCCTGTGATCTTTCCGTCCTTGATCGTGAATGCAAGCTCTGTGATTGCCGCATAGTTCGAAGGAGGTGTTACTTCCGTAAGCTTGTAATCGCCGTCAGGAAGACCGAGTTCGAGCATTGTCGAAGCTGAAATCCATGTAACAGCCTTCTCGCCTACCACCATCTTAATGGTAGGACCATTCTTATTTGCTGCATCCCATGCATCACCGTTCCAGGTGGTAGCGGGGCCGGATACAGCAGTAAGCTTCATGGTAGCACCGACGAGCTCATTAGCGTTGTCCTTGTCCTTATCAGCAAAGTCCTTCTTGCTGAATGTCGTGTTTGTGATAGTAAGCTTGTCGAACGCAGTTACTACATTGTTCGTCTTATCAAGGCTTACTGTCTCACTCGATGTACCTGTTACTTTGCCGTTCTCGATCTTGAATGTTATCGATGTGATCTCATCATAACCTGCAGGAGCAGCATCTTCCTCGAGCGTGTACTCACCGTCAGGAAGACTGATCTTAAGCGGAGTTGCACCGGATATCCACTCTATGGCGTTCTCACCGGAGATCTTGCTTACATCAGAACCCTCCTTCTTGGCAGCTGTCCAGGCATTGGCATCCCAATTGGTTGCATCGCCAGAAACCGCTGACAGTGTCATCTTAGCACCGGTAAGTTCGTTGGCATTTTCATTACCCTTATCTGCGAAATCCTTCTTGCTGAAAACGATATCAGCAGGTGCAGGTGTGGGTGTTGACTTAGCCTTATCGAAGGCTGTAACTACATTGTTAGTTCCGTCAAGCGTAACTGTCTCAGATGATGTACCTGTGACCTTGCCATCCTTGATCTCGAAAGCGATCGTCGTGATCGGTGCGTACTTATCAGGAGCAGCAGTCTCGCTGAGCTCGTATGTGCCGTCTGGCAGAGCGAGCTTAAGCTGTGTGCTTGATGAAATCCAAGTCACTGCGCTTTCACCATCGACCTTGCTTACTTCAGGACCTGCCTTCTTTGAAGCTGTCCAAGTATCACCGTTCCACTTTGTTGCAGGACCGGACTTAGCTGTAAGCTTCATCTTTGCGCCTGTAAGCTCTTCAGCACTTGTATCGCCCTTGTCAGCCATATCCTTCTTGCTGAATACAACGTTGCTTGTCTTGAGTTCGTCGAATGCGGTTACGGTATTTGTATCGCCATCAGCTGTAACTGTATCTGTTGTCAGCGGAACGACCTTTCCATTCTTGATCTCAAACTCAGTTGTTGTAATTACGTTGTAGCCCGTAGGAGCAAGATTCTCCTTAAGTTCATACTTACCATCGGGCAGGTTGATCTTAAGAGGTGAATCTCCGGATGTCCATGTAACTGCACTAGAACCGTCAACCTTGGTTACGTTAGGACCACCCTTATTTGCTGAAGTCCATTCGGTATCTGTCCAAGTGGTTGCATCACCGCTCTTTGCAGTAAGCTGCATTGTAGCGCCTGAAAGTTCATCGGCGTTTGCAACTCCCTTATCTACCATATCCTTCTTGCTGATGGAGATCTCAGCAGGTGTAGGCGTAGGCTTCTTCTCATCCTTCATTACGACAGTGTCGGCTCCGGTCTCTGTGCCGTAGCTTACCTTGCCGTCTGTTCCGATGGTGAACGTGATGGCTTCTGCCTTCTTGTATCCGTCAGGCTCTGTTGTCTC
>JAIKZM010000019.1 GCA_024682215.1 Saccharofermentans sp.
CTGCATACCTTTCCTATTTCGGCGATGGGCTGGATAGTTCCGATCTCGTTGTTTGCAAACATGATCGTAACAAGGCATGTATCCTCGCGGATCGCATCTGCAACCTGCTGCGCCGTTACGATTCCGTTCTCATGAACGTCAAGAAGCGTGATCTCAAAACCCTGCTTCTTTAACTTGTCCAGCGTGTGAAGCACGGCATGGTGCTCGAAAGCCGTTGAGATAATGTGCTTCTTGCCCTTTCTCTCACCGAGCCTTGCAGCCGAGAAGATCGCCTGGTTGTCTGCTTCGCTTCCGCCGGATGTGAATGTGATCTCCCTGGGATCACAACCAAGGCACTTTGCAACTCTTGCCCTGGCATCCTCGAGCGCCTCTTTTGCTTCCTGTCCGAAAGAATAAAGGCTTGAAGGATTTCCATATAATTTATCCATATAAGGCAGCATTGCCTCTATGGCGGAACGGCTCATCCTGGTCGTAGCCGCATTGTCAGCGTATATCATTGTTTCCTCCTCATCAGATCTCTATATGTAAAGTATCTGAATAATTTTACTATTTACCTACCGTTTCGGTAGGTATGAATAATATGAACCATGAAGCCTTTATTGTCAATGGTCAGAAAAAAATTCAAATCGGTGCTTGACATCATGGAAGTGGTCGTGTATATTACCTACTAACCGAGTGGGTTATAGTGTTTTTCGGGAAAGGAGGAGCCCAAATGTCTGCTACATATCGTAAGTCCATGTGCATGTGTATGATGCCTTGTTGGTACGAGATGGAAATCGAGTGCTTCTCTTGTCATGTGGACGACCAGGATACACGAATGTGAAACCGGATAATATAACCAAATGATGATGAGAAGGAGCGCGAAGGAAGGCTCCTTTTTTTATTCAAAATTACAGCTTCCTTATCACCAAAACAGAAATACAAAAAATCATTTATCTAAAAGGAGATAACATTATGAGCAACAAAAATTATAAATTCGAAACCCTTCAGCTTCACGTAGGCCAGGAACAGCCGGATCCCGCAAGTGACGCAAGAGCAGTACCGATCTACGCAACAACATCTTACGTATTCCGTAATTCAGCACACGCCGAAGCACGTTTCGGACTTGCTGACGCAGGCAACATCTACGGCAGACTTACAAACTCCACACAGGGTGTTTTCGAAGACAGGATCGCAGCTCTCGAAGGCGGCGTAGCAGGTCTTGCAGTAGCATCAGGCGCAGCAGCGATCACATATGTAATCGAAGCTCTCGCAGTTAAGGGCGAGCACATCGTAGCACAGAAGACCATCTACGGCGGTTCCGAGAACCTCCTTGCACACACACTTCCTCTTTATGGCATCGAGACAACATTCGTCAACATCCATGACCTTGAAGAAGTAAAAGCAGCCATCAGGCCCAACACAAAGGCTCTCTACATCGAGACATTGGGCAACCCTTCTTCTGACATCCCGGATATCGAAGCACTCGCTAAGATCGCTCACGAAGCAGGCATCCCGCTCGTTATCGACAATACTTTCGGTACACCTTACCTCATCAGACCTATCGAGTACGGTGCAGACATCGTAGTTCATTCCGCTACAAAGTTCATCGGCGGTCACGGCACGACATTAGGCGGCGTTATCGTTGATTCCGGTAAGTTCGATTGGGCTAAGTCAGGCAAGTATCCCTGGATCTCCGAACCCAACCCCAGCTATCACGGAGTTAAGTTCACAGAGGCGGCAGGCCCTGCAGCATTCGCAGTTTACATCAGAGCCATCCTGCTCCGTGACACCGGTTCTTCCATCTCACCTTTCGCAGCATTCCTGCTCCTCCAGGGCACAGAGACACTTTCTCTCCGCGTAGAGCGTCACATCGAGAATACAAATAAGGTTCTTGAATATCTTACAAATCATCCAAAGGTTGAGAAGGTCTTCCACCCTGCACTCGCAGATCACCCTGATCACGAAGTCTACAAGAAGTACTTCCCCAACGGCGGCGGCTCCATCTTCACATTCAACGTAAAGGGCGGCAAGAAGGAAGCGTTCGACTTCATCGATCACCTCGAGATCTTCTCACTCCTCGCTAACGTAGCAGACGTAAAGAGCCTTGTAATCCACCCTGCAAGCACAACACACTCACAGCTTTCCGAAGAAGAGCTCAACGATGTTGGTATCTACCAGAACACGATCCGTCTCTCCATCGGCACAGAGCATATCGATGACATCATCGCCGATCTCGAGAAAGGCTTTGCAGCAATCTAATAAGCGATAAAATATAAACAATTGATTGAAGGAGATAATACCATGTCACAGATCAAAGAGAATCTTACACAGCTCATCGGCAACACACCCTTGTTCAAGGCATCACGCTACAGCAAGGAAGCAGGTCTTGAGACTCCGCTTCTTGCCAAGCTCGAATACCTGAATCCGGCAGGATCCGTCAAGGACAGGATCGCATACGCAATGATCCTCGACGCTGAGGAAAAGGGCATCTTAAAGCCCGGCGCAACCATCATCGAGCCTACCAGCGGCAACACGGGTATCGGCCTTGCTGCAGTTGCAGCCGCAAAGGGTTATCAGGCCATCTTCACACTTCCTGAGACGATGAGCGTTGAGAGAAGAAAGCTTCTCGCTGCATACGGCGCAAAGCTTGTTCTCACAGACGGTTCCAAGGGAATGAAGGGTGCGATCGCAAGAGCTGATGAACTCAATAAAGAGATCCCCGGTTCCGTCATCCTCGGACAGTTCGTTAACCCCGCAAACCCTGCCATCCACTACAAGACAACAGGTCCCGAGATCTGGAATCAGGCTGACGGCAAGGTCGACATCTTTGTAGCAGGCGTAGGTACAGGCGGAACAGTTACCGGCACAGGTAAATATCTCAAGGAACAGAATCCTAACGTTAAGGTAGTTGCAGTCGAGCCTGCATCATCCCCTGTTCTTTCAAAGGGAACAGCAGGCGCACACAAGATCCAGGGCATCGGCGCAGGCTTCGTACCTGAGACTCTTGATACTAACGTATATGACGAAGTCATCGCGATCGAGAATGAGGACGCATTCGCAGAGGGCAAGCGTTTCGCTGTAACCGAAGGCATCCTCGTAGGTATCTCTTCCGGTGCGGCTCTCAAGGCAGGTTCCATCCTCGCTGCACGTCCCGAGAACAAGGGCAAGAACATCGTTGTTCTCCTCCCTGACTCCGGTGACAGATACCTCTCCACATCACTTTTCGAATGATAATTTAATATTGCCTCTTTTGGAAAAAGAAGGACCGCTCTTGCCATGGAGCGGTCCTGTTTTTTGTGTGATATCATTGAAAACATGATCACAGGAACACAGGCAAAAGCAGCAGACCGCTACGCAATAGATGTCATGGGAATTCCGTCACTTACGCTGATGGAAAACGCTTCGCGCGAAGTTGCATCTTATATAGAAGAATATTTCATCTCAGAAAAGATCCTCATCCTCTGCGGCACCGGGAACAACGGCGCTGACGGCATCTGCATTGCCAACATCCTGAACAGGAACAAAAAGATAAGCACTGCCCCGGCAGTTGTCATTACGGGCAATCTCGAGCACGCAAGCTGGGAATTCCTCCATCAGCTGTCAGAATACAAGAGAGCCGGCTTTTCGCCAGTCTTTGCAAAAGAATGCAATGTCTTTTCGGGATATGACGTTCTGGTCGATGCTGTTTTCGGGATCGGGCTAAAAACGGAACTAAGAGAAGATAAAGCTGTACTTCTGAAGGCTGCTGACAGTGCAGGTTTTAAGCATGTCATTGCTGTCGACATGCCGTCGGGGATCAATTCCGATTCGGGTGAGGTGCTCGGTGCGGCGGTCCATGCAACAGTCACGATAACTTTCGGCAGGATGAAGACGGGCCTTGCCAAAGGCGAAGGACCCGGATATGCCGGAGATGTTCTGGTAAAAGATATCGGTATCCCTGAAGAAGCTTACATCAAAACATCAGGTGACTGAACTCAGTTTATTTACATCGGTCGAGTAGCACCATCTTCCGCCGGTAAGATTTCCGAAGTAATATTTCCGCGATGCCGACTCGCACATGATCAGGAGCTTTCCGTCAACGAAGATTATCTCCTCAGACATAGGCGGGGCATTGAATGCAGAGACCTGCGTACTGCTGTCGATCGAATAGACATTTATGGTTCCGTTATCAGTTTCGATCGTTCCCGACGGACTGCTGCCATTGACATCATGGCAGGTGATGCATGATTTAGCCGTTCCCCAGGACTGCGAAAGCCAGATCTTCCCGTTATGAACCGCCATTCCCTGGACCAGGCCGGGAAGCGAATAAGCTTCAAACGGCTGCATCTCAATGCCGAATCTTGCCGTCTCATCAGCCGAAAAACGGTAACAGAGTGCGAGCGCATGATTCGTTTCATTTGAAGCACCCGTAAAGACATGGGTGTCAGATGTCGGATAATTGGGAAGCCTGTAGAATTCACCGACTATCATGCGGTCATTGCTAAAGCAGATCCACGCAGGAACGATCCTGTCATCACCGAATCTCAGGGAGAACCTTCCCGCCATATTTACTGCCGAACCGTTTTCTTTGTTTAAAACATCATCAAGAAGATAAACATAGACGTCGTTTTCATTTCCGGTAACAAACACATATTTGCCGTCGACCGCGAGTCCGCCGGCATGAGGCGATATCTCTCTGCCATTTTCATCACACAGGTAAACAAAGCCCGTGTCTTTACCGTCAGACTTTTTTACTCTGTAGATCCTGGAAGGCTTGTGGTTCTTCTGGTAGCCTCCGACCAGATAGACACCTTCATGCTCAATATAGTCCAGCCCCTGGGGCACCATTCCGTTTCCGAGTCCCGGTATCAGGAATTCCTTTTCGGAAGCCTTGTAGTAATCTTTAACGGGTGATCTGAAAAAGATCCTTGCACCCTCAAGAACGATCAGGACCAGCAGGACAAGCACGGCCAACACCGTGATAATGATCCTCTTTCCTTTTGATCCGCCCTGCTTACTCAATTCCGTATCCTCCCGGTAAACGCAATGAACAATATTCATTTTAGCACGAGAACACAAAGGTTTCCCGAGTGCTATAATCTTGCGGTATGGAACATTCTGAAAGCAAGCACAGTCCTTTGGGCGACATTCTGATAATCACCGCAGGTCTTTTCTGGGGCAGCATGGGATTATTCGTGCGCCATCTGAACGCCCTCGGTTTCACATCGATCCAGGTCGCATGCCTAAGGCTTGTCACGGCAGGGATCATCTTTGCGCTGATACTGCTGATCAAAGATCCGAAAGGCTTTAAGATCAAGGCCCGTGACATACCTCTTTTCCTCGCCTTGGGACTTGTCAGCATATTGTTTTTCACCTGCTGTTACTTCACGGCAATCAGGCTCATGACGATGTCAACTGCAGCGATCCTGCTCTACACTTCGCCGATCTGGGTAATGGTCCTGTCAGTCATATTCCTTAAGGAAAAGATAACTCCCCGCAAGGTCATTGCGCTCGTCCTTGCTTTCGCCGGCTGCGTACTGGTTTCGGGTTTCGGCGGAAAAGTCACGCTGCCGGGCATCCTTGCAGGACTCGGTTCCGGCCTGGGCTACGGTCTTTATTCGATCTTCGGAACGTTCGCGCTGAGAAAATATAAGCCTCTTACGGTAACATGCTATACGTTTCTGATCGCGGGAGCAGGTTCGGTCTTTGTATCAAACCCGGCAGACCTGTTTTCGAAGATCTCCAACGCCGGCTCAATGCCTTCATTTGCAGGTTTTGTGCTGCTTACAGCAATTGTTACGGCTGTTATCCCGTTCCTTCTTTATACGATCGGACTCAACAGGACCACAGCAAGCAAAGCGGCGGTGCTCGCAACTGTCGAGCCTGCCGCCGCTACGTTATTCGGTTTCTTTGTAATGAAGGAATCCCTGGGACTGATCGCGGTCTCAGGAATAATCCTCGTTTTCGCCGCTATAATCGTCCTCAGCATCCGGACCGGAAAAGAAGTCTGATCCTTATACCTTGAATGCCTTATGAACCGCCTTGTCCTGTCCGAGCACGAGGACCGTGGTGTTCGGCTCGAAAACAGTATCCGGCGTAATGTTGGTGTTAAGCCTGTCGTCCTTCTTTATTTCGAGAACGTTGATACCGGATTTCTTACGGATATCGATCTCGATTACCGTTCTTCCGTACCAGTCTGCGGGAACCGCGAGCTCGAAGATCGCGAATTCCTTACTGAGCGCGATGTAGTCGACAATGCTGTCTGAAGTGCATGTGATCGCCGTCCATGCAGCGAGCTGCTTTTCAGGATAGACGACCTGGTCGGCACCGTTGCGCAGAAGGATCTTTTCCTGCGTTCCCTTGGAAGCGCGCGCGATAACCTTCTTGGCGCCAAGCTCTTTCAGGAGGAAAGCGGTCTCAAGC
>JAIKZM010000030.1 GCA_024682215.1 Saccharofermentans sp.
ACAAATCTCGTTGCGGCAGCTAAACAGATAAGAGGATAAGTGATGAAGGTATCACAGGTTTACAAGAAAAAAAGAAGTCTCTCGTTCGAGATCTTTCCGCCCAAGAAGGATGCGGAGTTAGAGAACATCGACGAGACACTCGAGGTGTTAGCAGAGCTAAAGCCTGACTTCATAAGCGTGACGTTCGGTGCAGGCGGTTCTTCCAACTGCAACCGTACGATCGAGCTCGCAAAAAAGATAAAGTACAAATACAATATCGAACCTGTGGTACATCTCACATGCCTTCACTATGACAGAAATGAGATCGACGGGTTCGCCAGAATCCTTAGATCTGAGGGGATCGAAAATATCCTTGCGCTTCGCGGTGATGCAAACCCTAATGTCCCTGCGAAAAATGATTTCTCCCACTCGTCAGATCTTATCTCGTATCTTAAGAAGGATAACGATTTCTGTTTCTTAGGTGCATGCTATCCGGAGTGCCATCCCGAGTCACCGAGCGTGATCTCCGAGATAAAGAGTCTCAAGAAAAAAGTCGATGCGGGCGCGGAAGTTCTTCTGTCGCAGCTGTTTTTTGACAACAACATATTCTACAGATTCCATGAGGAGTGCAAGATCGCGGATATCGACATTCCTGTGATCCCGGGTGTAATGCCCGTCATCAACGCTGCCCAGATAAAAAGAATGGTGACTTTGTGCCATGCTTCATTCCCGGAAAGATTCCAGAAGATAATCTCCAGGTATGAAGACAACAAAGAAGCTCTTTTCGATGCGGGAATGTCTTACTGCTTAAGCCAGATAATCGATCTGCTGGTAAGCGATATAAGCGGCATACATCTTTACACAATGAATAATCCCCTCGTTGCCAGACGTATCTGTGAGGGAATCAGGAATATCGTTTAAGTATTCTCTTCAATTTATAACAGGTCACTGAGCTTCTTTTTATAGAAGTAGTCGTGGACTATCTTGTCGAACTCTTTCCACATGGGAAGAGTTTCGCATTTCTTTTTCCTGGGGCAGTCGTAATCCTTGTCTGCGAGGCAGGCAACGGAAGAGATAGTTCCTTCCATTAAGGTAAGTATCTCACCGACGGTGTATTTCTCAGGCTTCTTGACGAGCTTATATCCGCCGCCTTTGCCGCTGGAACCTTTGACGAGACCGCCTTCAACCATCTTTTTCACTATTATCTCCAGATACTTCTTGGAGATCTCCTGACGGTCAGCAATATCCTTGAGGGGAATATAGCTGCCGTTGTCGTTCTTTGCCAGATCTATCATGACGCGAAGACCGTATCTTCCTTTAGTAGAGATCATGTAATTTACCCCTTTGTCAAAACTTTTTGCCATTATAACAGTAGGCGAATAGGCAAATCAAGAGAAAAACCTATTGACATGGTAGGTAAATGGAATTATAATCCTCGCATCGAAGATCACCAAAAGGAGACAGTTGTTATGAAGTTCATGTGTTGTCGAATGTTATATTCACGGGCAATGGACTGTTGCTGTCTAAATATGATTCGATGTTGATGAATCATGTAAACTGCATGTACTTAAAGCCCGGAGCAAGCCAGATGCTTCGGGTTTATTTTTTGAATATAGAGAGGAAATCAAAATGAGCAAGACAGATATCAAACTTAATTCTTTACTTATACACGGCGGCATTGACGGAGATGAGGCAACCGGTGCGGTAAATGTACCTATATACCAGACTTCAACTTATAAGCAGGACGGACTTGGAAAGGACAGAGGCTGGGAATACTCAAGAACAGGCAACCCTACAAGAGCAGCAGTCGAAAAGCTCATTGCAGACTTGGAGCAGGGTGAATACGGTCTCGCATTTGCTTCGGGACTTGCAGCAATCAACACAGTTCTCTCGCTTTTCAAGAGCGGCGACAAGCTTGTTGTATCAGATAACATCTACGGCGGAACGTTCAGGATACTTGATAATGTTTTCAAGAACTTCAACATCACATATAAGATCGTAAACACATCTGATATTGAAGCTGTTGAGAAAGCTATCGACGATGACGTAAAAGCAGTCTATATCGAGACACCCGCTAACCCGCTCCTTACGATCACCGACATCGAAGCGGTATCCAAGATCGCAAAAAAGCATGGCAAGCTCACGATCGTTGACAACACATTCCTTACGCCTTATCTGCAGCGCCCTCTGACGCTCGGAGCTGACATCGTCATCCACAGCGGAACAAAATATCTCGGCGGACATTCGGATACTATCTCGGGTTTCGTTGTAGTAAACGACAAGGCACTGGCTGACAGGCTTTACTATCTGCAGAATGCGATCGGCGGAGTGCTGGCACCCTGGGACAGCTTCCTGATCATAAGAGGAATCAAGACACTGGGTGTGCGTATGGACAGACATGTTGCAAACGCAGGCAAGATCGCAAAATGGCTCTCTGAAAGCGGATATGTAAGCAAGGTCTACTATCCCGGACTTGAGAGCGATCCCGGATATGAAGTACAGAAAAAGCAGGCTGACGGAGCAGGCGCGATGATCTCATTCGTGCTGAATGACAAATACGATTACAAGAAGTTTTTCGAGCAGCTGAACCTCATAACACTTGCAGAAAGTTTAGGCGGAGTCGAATCACTCGTATGCCATCCAGCCACGATGACTCATGCAGCGATTCCGGCAGACATCCGTAAGGAAGTCGGAATCGTAGACGAACTCATCAGATTATCGGTAGGGATCGAAGACGTTGACGATCTCATAGCAGATCTCAAACAGGCAATCGAAAATTCAGTCAAGGCGTAAGAGGTATTTGAAAATGAAGAACGTATATGAAGATATCAGAGGCATGATCGGCAATACACCGATCTTAAAGCTCAACCACATGGGCATCAGGCCCGGAGTAAATATCTATGCAAAACTTGAACTCATGAATCCTGCAGGCAGCGTTAAAGACCGCATCGGCGTTTACATGATCGATGACGCAAAGCGCCGCGGTGTCCTTAAGGAAGGCGGTACGATAATCGACGCGACCGCAGGCAACACAGGTATCGGAATCGCAGTTGCAGCGCTTAACCAGGGGATAAGAGTCATCTTCACGGTGCCGGAGAAATTCTCCATCGAGAAGCAGCAGGTCATGCGCGCTTTGGGCGCGGAGATAGTACACACATCAAGAGAGGAAGGAATGCTCGGAGCAGAGCAGAAAGCTGAAGAACTGTTAAAGCAGATCGAAGGCTCTGTCTCATTAAGACAATTCAGGAATCCCGCAAATCCTCTCGCACACTATGAGACAACAGGACCTGAGATATACAGCCAGTTAGACGGCAAGATAAATTACTTCGTGGCAGGAGCCGGAAGCGGCGGAACATTTACAGGTGTAGTCAGATACCTGAAAGAGCAGAACCCGGATATCACGGGAGTTCTTGCAGATCCCTACGGATCGACTATCGGAGGCGGAGAGCACTTCGATTACAACATTGAAGGCATAGGCAACGATTTTATCGCGGACACGATGGATATCACTCTGGTCGATAAAGTCATCAAGGTAACAGACGGCGAAGCATTCGAGACGAGCAGAAAGCTTGCAAAGAACGAAGGCATCCTGGCCGGTTCTTCATCCGGCGCGGCACTCGCGGCAGCGATCAAGCTTTCAGAACAGATCGAATCGGGAAATATAGTAACGGTATTCCCTGACAGGGGAGACAGATATCTTAGCAAAGGATTATTTGGTTAATGAGCAACGTCTTTGAACTGACAAACGTATATAAGACATACAGGAACGACGGCAAGGAATTTACCGCGCTCAAAGATGTCAGCCTCGAGGTAAGAGAAGGCGAGATCTTCGGCATCATCGGTATGAGCGGCGCAGGCAAATCAACTCTTGTGCGTACTCTTAACCGTCTTGAGGAAGTAACGGAAGGAACCGTTAAGTTCTACGGCAAGGACCTTGCGTCTCTCAAGGCAAGAGAGCTGCGTGAGGTAAGGCATTCGATCTCAATGATCTTCCAGGGATTCAATCTCGTAAACCAGAGGACAGTCCTTGCAAATGTCGAGCAGCCCCTGAAGATCGCTGGCGTTCCGAGAAAAGAACGTAAAGAGAAAGCTAGACAGATGCTCGAGATCGTAGGTCTTTCCGAAAAGCAGGATGTTTATCCCGCGCGTCTTTCAGGCGGCCAGAAACAGAGAGTCGCTATTGCAAGAGCGCTTGCGGCAAACCCTAAGGTTCTTTTGTGCGACGAGGCAACGAGCGCGCTTGATCCGAAGATCACGGGCGAGATATTAGACCTGTTAAAGAAGATCAATCAGGAAAGAAAACTGACTATAGTCATCATCACTCATGAGATGAGCGTGGTCGAAAAGATTTGCGACAGAGTTGCGATAATCGATGACGGCAACTTAGCGGAAGTCGGCGATGTCACGGATGTATTCTCCAACCCTCAGTCGAAGGCTGCGAAAAAGCTCGTGTTCCCGAGCAATCCTTTCGATCCTTCAGATGAGGACGGACAGATCGTGAGGATCGTTTTCGACGGAACGCAGTCCAATGTTCCTTTTATCGCAAACCTCGTAGAAAAGACAGGACTCAAGGTGAACATCCTGAGTGCGAATACAAGGAGCGTGGGCGGCATCGGCTACGGCCAGATGATCATCGAGCTGCCTGAGCTTGCAAAGGACCGCCAGACTGTTATCGACTTCTTTAAGGCAGGCGGACTTTCCGTATCGGAGGTGGGAAGAAATGACTGATTACATTAAAGACGCAATACTTTCCGGAATCCTGGAAACTTTTGAGATGACGCTCTTTGCGTCACTGTTCTCATACATACTCGGACTTCCTCTGGGAGTTATCCTTTACGCGACATCGAAGGGAAGACTCCTTGAGAACAGAGCGGTAAACGGCATTATCGGATTCATCGTAAACGTTACCCGTTCACTGCCTTTCCTTATCCTTCTCGTGCTCCTCATCCCGTTCACGAGATTCGTTGTGGGATCTTCGATCGGTACTGTCGCATCGATCGTTCCGCTTACGGTAGGAGCGATACCGATCGTTGCGCGAATGGTCGAGTCATCATTAAGCGAAGTCAATCCGGGAATAATCGAAGCCGCGACATCAATGGGTGCATCGCCTCTTTATACGATAGTTCATTTCATCATTCCCGAGGCAACTCCTTCACTTCTTCAGGGTGGTGCGATCAATGTCGCTACAGTATTAGGTTACTCGGCAATGGCCGGCGTAATAGGTGGCGGCGGACTCGGCGCGATAGCTCTTCAGTACGGTTATTACCGTTACCAGAAAGATGTCCTTTGGACGACGGTCGCACTTCTCATAATCATGGTAATGCTTATCCAGGAGATCGGTATCAGGCTGTCCAAGAGAACAAGAAAGACGTAAGAGGTGAATTAATGGGTGTACACGAAAATATAGTTGATTACATAAGATCAGGCGAGACAAAGGGGCAGAACTTAGGCCTTGAAGTCGAGCACTTCGTCGTAGATGACCGCGGGTTCCCGATAGGTTTTGAAGAAGTGACGGAACTCATAAAAGAGGTAGCCTCTGAACTTGATGCTGAAATAATATACATGGACGGATACCCGGTCGGTTACTATACCCCGGGTTATTCTGTTACTTTGGAACCTTCCTGCCAGTTCGAGATAAGCGTGGATCCGCTTTCTGATCTCGATGAGATCAAGCAGGTCTATCAGAGTTTTCTGGATCTGTGGACACCTGTTTTCGCGGAGCACGGATATCACTTTATAGCTAAAGGCAATCTGCCGCTGGTGGAATCGGGTGAGATCGATCCAGATGATATCCCGCTTTCGCATAAGAAGAGATACAAGTACATGGACGCGTATTTCCGCAACAGCGGAAAGTACGGCAAATACATGATGAGAGCTTCTTCATCTGTCCAAATATCAGTCGACTACAGTTCAGAAAAGGATCTGGTCAGAAAACTGCTCGTGCTGCAGAAGATATCGCCTATCCTCATGATCGCACTCGAAAACAAGAGCTACGATGATTCGGTCATCGAGAAGGAATCTGATAAAAAACATCTCCTGCGTATGCAGGAATGGGGCGATCTGGATCCATCGAGAACAGGCTTTTATCCGCATTCTTTCGACAGCGATTTCGGATACGACAAGATAGCTGACGTGATAACACATACGCCGCTTATCCTTCTGACAGATGAAGGTGAGACTACCGATGTCGGAAGCAAGACAGCTGAAGATCTTATCAATGACGGCACGATCGAAAAGGAACTGGTGAGCCCGCGAAAAGAGAAGCTTATCGAGCACTTCATCTCCATGGGGTTTTTCCATTTCAGGATCAAGAAGTATATTGAGATAAGAGTCGCCGACAGCGTTCCGATCGACCGCGCGTTAAGTTATGTCGCACTCATAAAGGGTCTTATCTATTCCGAAAAGAATCTCTCGATACTTGAGGAGAAACTGGCATTTATCAATTCCCCTTCGAAGATCCAGGAAGCTGTCGATGAGATAATCGTATCCGGTCTGGATGCAGTTATCTATGATGAAAAAACTGCAGGAGAGTGGTATAAATACCTGGTTGAATTAGCCGGTACGGCTCTTTCACAAAAAGAACAGGAGTATCTGAATAATGTGTGAGATCTTCGGAGTATCTTCCGACAGAACAATAGATGTGACCCGTGAGCTTAAGGAATTCTTTAAGCACGGCGAATACAACCCGCACGGCTGGGGTTTTGTCGCATGGAATGATGAAGGTAAGTTTACCATTGATAAAGAACCTGTTGATTCTACAAAGAGCACACTGATCGATTCTTATTTATCCGGAGGTTTCAAATGCCGCGGATTGATCGCACATATCAGAAAGGCCACGATCGGCTACGTCGATATCAGGAATACACATCCGTTCATTGCGCACGATTCAAATTGGCGTGAATGGGCATTTGCCCATAACGGTACAATATTTGAATCCAATGAACTGCTTCCTTATTCGGATATCCAGATCGGATCTACGGACAGTGAGAGGATACTTCTTTATATTCTTGATCAGAATAAAGGTGTTACTGATGAAGCATTGCGGTTTAAGACGATGGATTCTGTCGCGGTAAAACTCTCGGATAAGAACAAACTGAATTTCTTCGCGTTTGACGGACAGGATCTCTATGTTCATAAAAACGAAGCCGGCACGCTGTTCCGCAAAAAGCATGACGGATATGTCCTCTTTGCCACCAAGCCTCTGGACAACGGTTTATGGGAAGAAGTACCCCTTAATCAACTTCAGGTCTACAGGGACGGAAAACTGATCTTTGAGGGTACGGTTCATGACCATACATATGTCCACGATGAGCAGCAGATGAACATGCTTTATCTGGGATATTCCGAGCTTTAAAACACTGAAACCGGCAGCAAAAATCGCCTGAAACTCAATAAAACAAAGGGTTTGAAGAAATACAAAAAATATTTCAAAAAACCTATTGACATAGTAGGTAAGTACCGATATACTTTCACCATCAACTCGAAAGGAGGCGTGAAAAATGTACAACTCGATCACATTCACAGTTAACAGCATGATGTGTTGTCGAATGCTTAGCTCCCGGGCACGCAATATGGCCACGGCGATGAGCACTGCTGCTTCACGCCTTGCGATACGATGTTGATGATCTGATATTCATGAACATGCCATGTGCCCGGGAGTTAAATAAACTTCCGGGCTTTTTCTTGGCCCTGAACAAGAAAAACAAATACAGATCAATTCAAATCAAAAAGAAACCAAGGAGAATCACACTATGAAAAACAGCATCATCAAAAAGGTAGTCGCTACCGCACTTACATTTACATTCCTTGCATCATTCGGTGCATGCGCAAAGAAGACGGAGACAGGAACAGCAGCAAGCGCACAGGCTTCAAATTCACAGAGCGTTGTCCTCAAGGTAGGTGCAAACATCACACCTCACTCTGAGATCCTCGAAGTCGCAAAGCCGATCCTCGCAAAGGAAGGAATCACACTTGAGATCGTTAAGCTTGAAGATTCCATAACACCTAACACTGGAGTTATCGAGGAAAGCCTTGACGCAAACTACTTCCAGCACGTACCTTACCTTGAGCAGTTCAACAAAGAGAACAATTCAACACTCGTTTCAGTGGGCGCGATCCATTATGAACCGTTCGGTGTATATGCAGGTAAGACAAAGGATCTTAAGGCACTTCCTGACAATGCGGTAATCGCAGTTCCGAACAACGTAACAAACGAAGCAAGAGCTCTTTTGCTCCTCGCACAGGAAGGCATAATCAAGCTCAAGGACGGTGCAGGCATCAATGCAACAATAGCAGATATCGCAGAGAACCCGAAGAACGTTCAGTTCAAGGAACTCGCACCCGAGCAGCTCGTAGCGGCACTTCCTGACGTAGACGTAGCAGTCATCAACGGCAACTATGCTATCGAGGGCGGTCTGCACGTAAGCCAGGCACTCGCAGTAGAGGCAAATGACGGTCTTGCGGCAAAGACATACGGCAACATCATCGCAACATCAAAGGAAAAGGAAAACGACGCAGCAATCAAGAAGCTCGTTGAAGTACTCCAGGGACCTGAGGTTGCTAAGTTCATCAAGGAGAAGTATGACGGCGCAGTAGTTCCCCTCTTCGGCTAAGGAGATAAGGTCATGATCGGATTCGAGTACTATAACCCCGCGAAGATTGTTTTCGGTGAGGGAAGCGAGAAAAGTCTCGCAAAGCTTTTAAAGCAGAATAACGTAAGATCTCTCCTTTTAGTATATAGCGGAGACTTCGTTAAGAAACTCGGTATTTACGACGTTATCAGGGATGCCGTTGCCGAACTTGACATCAAGTTCTCCGAGAGCGGGGAAGTAGTACCGAATCCGAGCATTGAGCTTGTCAGAAAACTCGTCGAACAAGGCAAAAAGGACCAAGTCGATTTTGTCCTGGCGGTCGGTGGAGGAAGCTCCATCGACACGGCCAAGGCGATTGCGATCGGAATACCTTACGACGGCGATGTCTGGGACTTTTTCTCAAAGGGAACAGTACCGGAATCAGTGCTCGGCATAGGCGTTATCGCAACGACTGCTTCTTCGGGATCAGAGACTTCCAATGCGGCGATCCTTTCGTACGGAGAATGGAAAAAAGGTTTTGAGGATGACCGCATCATTCCGAAGTTCGCGATCATGAACCCGAGATACACGGTAAACCTTCCCGCTTACCAGACATATGTAGGCATAGCAGATGTTCTGTCACACCTTCTCGAAAGATATTTTTCGGATGAGAGGAATTCTGATACGACCGACTATCTGATAGAAGGCGCGATAAGAGCTTTGCAGGTAAACGCGAGAAGACTGATAAAAGACCCGACAGATATCAATGCGCGTGCTGAGATACAGTGGCTTGCTTCAGTCGCCCACAACAATTTCCTCGATGCCGGAAGATCGGCTGACTGGGGATCACACCGTATTGAACATGAGCTGTCTGCACAGTACAACATCACACACGGTGAAGGAATGGCAATAGTATTCGTCGCATGGACGAAGTACATGGCAAAGATCAAGCCCTGGAGACTTGCGTTGCTGGCATCCAGAGTTTATGGAAAGGATCCTTACGATTTCAACGAGGAGGAAAGAGCGTTCCTTTTGTCGGAGGAATTAGAAAAGTTTTTCGTAAGCTTGGGGCTTAAGACAAGACTTAACCAGCTCGGAATTGACGATAAGGATTTTGAAGTAATGGCTAAACGTGCAACGGCCGGAGGCAATGTAGGACACTACGTTCCCCTTGATGCACAGAAGATAACCGACATTTTAAAACTTGCACTTTAATGGAATCACCATATAAAGAATCACTGTAAAAGGAGAAACAAAAATGGCTAGGATCAAATTGGTAGAACAAAATGAAGCAACAGGCGCAGAGAAAGAGCGCTATGACGAACTCGCAGGAAGAAACGCAGTTACGAACATGAAGAAGGGTCTGTTAAATGACGCTGCAACATACGACGCATATATGGCATGGTACACCTCCTGGAACAGACTTGTTGAGGTTATCGGTGAGAAGGACGCTATCCTTTATGCTCACAAGATCTCCACGACAAACTCATGCCAGCTGTGCTCACTGTTCTTCATCAGCGACGTAAAGGGCCTTGGCTTAGATCCCGCAAACCTCGTTTACGATGAGAAGGAAACACTTCTCACAAAGCTTGCGGAGTCTATCGTAAAGGATCCCACATCCGTTTCAGATGAGCTCTTCGCAGAACTCAAGAAGCATTTTAACGATCAGGAACTCGTAGTTATCGTTGGTTTCGCAGGTCAGATGATCGCAACCAACAACTTCAACTCCGTTTTCAAGATCGACGTGGATAAGCGTCTGCTTCCTCTCGTACAGGAATTCAAGCCTGCAACATGGAGAGCAGA
>JAIKZM010000035.1 GCA_024682215.1 Saccharofermentans sp.
GTCTTCTCCCAGTCGCTTACAAGACACAGAGCAAACTCTCCGCAATCTACTGCTTCTAGCCATTTACAGATAGCATCAGAACATTCATCGATGTTCTTTGCGACAGCTAATGCTGCGATCAGTCTGTTAAGAATATGGATACCCATATATGTCCGTTCGATCTTTAATGCTGTCTCTTTTCTGAATTCCAGAGCATTATCTCTGTTGTCAGGATTACATCCGCAACTCTCGGCAAAGACCGGTTCTGCATCCATTATCGTGCTGCGCGGACTCTTTTCTCCCTGCATAAGGGAATACAAAACCTCGCAAGCTTTTACACCTGAGTCATACAAAGGTCTTTTCACGGTTGTAAGAACCGGGAATGCGTTACGAGCATTGAAAGTGTTATCGAATCCGGTCACTGCAACATCATCAGGCACTTTAACACCATTCAACTGAAGCTTATTCATTGCAGTCAGAGCCATGCTGTCGTTAGCACAGACAAAAGCATCGGGCAAACTGAGTCTGGAATGCATAAAGTCATCTATAGCCTTAATTCCATCATAGCTGCGGAATTGACCTTTATGAAGGCGTCTTTCATCAAATTCCAAACCGTTCTCAGAAAGAGCGTCACGGAAAGCTTTGTATCTCTCCTGAGCCTCAGGATTAGTTTCAGGGCCGGAGATATAATTGAACACTTTATAACCATGCTCATTTATAAGATGCTCCACCAATCTTTTCATTACGGCATAATTATCAATACTTATATCGTGGAACTCCTCATAGTCATTGCACTCGAAAATAACTGTAGGAATGTTTGCAGCTTTAACCTTATCGATGATCGAATTCCTTATATCCAAGTTTGAAAAAGTGTTTGTCAAAAGAAGTGCACCATCAAAACTTGCGAGCTGTGCCAGTTTGTATATGCTGTATTCTCCGTCATCAAATGAACTGCTTTCTACAACACCGCCGAAAGACGCAAAATACGAAATATTGATTGCATGATTTCTGGCAAATTCATTGATGCCTTTTATTATCTGATATGGGTATTCCTCATCCATACCGCAAACGAAGGCTGCTACATTAAATATCTTTTTCATATCATGCCTCCTAATCTAATCAAGCCACTGCTTTTCAAAACTCTCCAGATCAACCGGTTTTGAAAAGTAGAAACCCTGATACAGCTTGCATCCCATAGTATATAATCTCTCGAATTGTTTTGCTGTTTCGACTCCTTCTGTGAGAGTATCGGGTACAGCTGATTTTATGATTATTGAATCATTTATTTTATCCATGAAATTATTATTCCCCATTCAAAAAAACACGATCTGTCATCGTCTATAAAACTGATGATTATCTTGTCTAAAGGGTACCCCCAGACAAGGTCATTATAACACACTAATCAATAATGCTTGATAATATGTCCCGTGTATCAGCGAGCATCGCGTTTGTGTACCACAAACACTATTACTGCGGTTGGGGTGGCCCCAATCCCCTTTCATAATTGACATTAATCTACCGCTATTTTGCACAGAAATAACAGATGCTGACAACAAAGTGACAGTATCCGTCAAAGACTTATTTTATTTGCTTCAAGGTATCTTAGCCTGGCAGAGAATCTCATTATCTGACGGCAAAAAACTCTTGGTTTAAATGCTCGAAATGCGTTTACCGGGTAACCGGTACGTGGGTTCGAATCCCTCCGTCTCCGCCAGATTTGATGAAACAGCGATCGGTTGAAAATCGATTGCTGTTTTTTTTGCATAAATTATCATAGTTAAGTTTATATGAACCTGATGGTAATACCTGTAGCTGTATATAATACTATGGCGTACATTAGCATCAGGGCATAAACGGAACATAATGCCGCAAATACTCCGGGATGCATTTTGAACTTGTTTGCGGTTATGCAGATTATCAGGAAAAGGATCGAAAACAAGGCCGCGCCAATTACGCTTGTCAGTATATACGGTGTCAGCTGTTTCCTCCATTCGTTCTTTGCCTCTTTTACTTTCTGATTGTATTCGGATATGATCTCCTCAAAATTCTCAATTTTCTTATATGAGATATGGTGTTCATCCAATTGTGATTCCGGTCCGGTCTGTATGGAAACCTGGTTATCTGAAAACGACGCTCTAAAACCGTAAACATCTGTTTCGGGATTATCAATATATGAAAAACGACGTCCATATAAGATAAATGCCGTTCCTTCTGAGCCTGCCGGAATCACCGTGTGATCATAGGATTCTCCGTCCATAGCAGCATCGATCTCTCTTCTCACGTCAACATAGCTTACATCTTCCTTAAGTGTGATATTCCTGTAAAAGCCAGGGGATGCAGTGCGGCCCTCTATATAATTGACGGCTGTGGCATATCCGATATAGACCCAGCTCAGCACCAGGACCACACTTACGATTATCGGAACCATTTTGCTTATTTTCATTTTAGTTTTCCCACAAACAGTACCATCTGCAACCGTTTATTATCTTCAGTGTGGCATTTTTCGCATCAAAAACAAAGCACCACCTGCGGTTTTTGACGCACCATATTGGAACCATGCTTATTTAGAGGGCTTTTGAGGCGTGTTAAGACATTTTGTCGCTAACTATGAGTTACTTCCTCACAAACCTGAACACATTGCCCTTGTCTTCCGGCGACATTTTCCTGATGTAGTCCGCATACATATCAGTAACATAGTCATTGCGGCCTTCCGAAGCTATCTTCTCCAAGGCTTTAAGGGCATCGTCGTGACGTCCTAACTGGAACAGTCTCAATGCTTCGCGGAAATCTTTAGCATTGTCAGAACGGACGCTCTTTACATCGTCCTTCAGACAATCAAGAACTTCATATACTGCCTTGACTTCGTTTACGCCGGCAACCTGTATCATGCCGAGATAACGCAGCGACAATTCCTCGGGCGTTGACAGACGGTCAACCGTATCCTTGGAGACCAGCATCGCAGTCTTATACTGCTTCGTCAGCGACTCGAGCCTCGAAGAGAGATTTACGGTATCCGATATGACCGTACCTGAGAGACGCTCGCTCTCGCCTACGATTCCTATCATGGCCATGCCGGTGTGTATTCCGATGCCGATATTGATGTCGCTGACTTTCAGTTCACGCGCCGTTTCAGGGTCATGAACGATCGCCTTGTAAAGGTCGATGCCGGCAGCTACTGCGTCGTCAGGTTTTTCAAAAAGCGCCATGACCGCATCGCCTATATATTTGTCGATGAAGCCGTTATGCTCGCGGACGACCGGACCGGCTTTGCCGTAGATGGTGTTTGCGAATGCAAAGTTTTCCTTTGCCGTCATCATCTCGGAATTGATCGAGAAGGATCTGATGTCGCAGAAAAGGACCGTCAGCTCGCGGTTGCTCGCGTCACCGAGCGACAGATCGGTGAGGGTTTTCTTTCCGAGATATTCGCGGAACTTCTCGGGAACGAACTTATAGTAGAACTTTTCGGTGCGGTCTTTCTCCTTAAAGGATGTCTCAAGACTCGAAGCCATCTCGTTGACCTGGGAGCATATCTGGCCAAGTTCATCTTTTGAATGGTAATTGACTCTTGCCGAGAGATCGCCTTCGCTGATGCTCTTAACGGTAACTGTCGCCTTTTTGATGACTCTTAACATACGTATCGTGGAAAGAATGTAGATAAGCGTAATGACAGCCATGATAAGGATACCGAAGCCGAAGATCTGCGCAACGAGAACAAGTCTGTCTGACAACAGGCTGCCGAAATCCTCCTCAACCATGAGATAGTAGTTACCGCTTGAAGCCGCATCATTTATCTTTCCGAAAGCCTTTATTCTGGTGACTTCCGTTGAAGCTATCGTATTGATAAGGGATCTCACGTTCTTATCGACATACACATCTGTTTTGGCGGCTTCTTCAGGAAATGCACCTTCCAGCGGGCTCCACCTGATCATGGGAGAACCGACAGCACCATAAGGCACCAGATAATACGGGGTGCCGTCATTAGCTCTGTATATCACGGAGAACCTGTAATTAGCATTGTAAGAACTCAAGGCTTTGAGTTTGTCACGTAGTGCTTTGTAAGCCGCTCCTGTTCCTCTGTCCGGCTTTTCAAAACCGGAG
>JAIKZM010000049.1 GCA_024682215.1 Saccharofermentans sp.
GAGAAGGAACATGTTGTTGCCGCCTGCCTTGGCGATAAATCCCGCAACATCCTTGATGACTCCTACTTCATTGATGGCTGCGATGACAACGAAAAGTCCGGCCAGGAGAGCCATCGTGTCATAGTCCATTGCATTGAGCGAGTGGAGCATGCCTTTGACTGACTTCTGCTTTATGAGTTCCCATACGATCGTAAGAACGCCGCATGCCATGCAGATGTAGCCGTTGATCATGTCGGGAGTGTTCGGGATGAATGAAGCGATGATGAGAAGGACTACGTGGCCCACCATGGTGATCGTGGGAACATAATCGGTTACCTTGGTGTGTTCGTCGCTTGATACGGGAGCTTTATCCTTGCGGAAGAGAAACATCATGATCGGTACAGTGAGGAGCGCGCCGAGTTCGACTGCGAAGAACATTCCCGGTCTACCGTGCATCCAGAAGAAGTTGTTGAAGTTCATTTTCGCTGCGGCAGCGAGCATGATGGAGGTCGTGTCGCCTACGAGTGTCGCGGCGCCCTGAAGGTTGGAAGATACCGCGATGGCGATGATCATGCCGACAGGATTCTTGTTTAGCTTTTTGCAGATCGCAAGACCTACGGGAGCTACCATGAGGACTGTTGCGACGTTGTCGATGAAAGCGGAGATGATACCGGAGAAGAGCGACATCAGGATCGTGACCCAGATGACGTTTGGAGCGAGCCTTAAGAGAGCTTCAGCGATCCTGTTCGGCATCTTGGACTCGATGAAGTAATCGACGATAACCATCGTGCCGAAGAGCATCATGAGGACATTCCAGTCGATCGCACCGGGCACTTTTGCTATCGGAAGGATCTGGAAGATGACCATCAGCGTGGCTGTTGTGAGAGCAACGATCGCGCGGCGCTTCGGAAGCAGCACAAGCAGGACGTACATCGCCACGAAAAGTCCGATGGCGAGATATTTCATATATGTCGGATTTGAAAAAAAGGCATTCATAATAATTCTTCCCTGTCAAAAATACTTAAAAAGGATAAAAGACGCGAAAGGTCAAGTCAAGCCGACCCGTAATTAAAGATAATTGTGATAATATTGTCTTATATGGACGAAATGAACAAGACAGTACCCATAGTCATTCCTTCATACGAGCCGGATGAGAGGCTTTTATCTCTGCTGAACGATCTTAATGCGGCAGGACTGGGGCCGGTAATTATCGTCAATGACGGAAGCGGCACCGAATACGATCACATCTTCGATCAGGCGGAAAAACTGATCGGAGCGAACGGCGGAAAACTCATCGCTTACCGTCCCAACAAAGGCAAGGGCAGGGCACTGAAGACTGCATTTTCATACATAGCTGAGAACATTCCAGATGCTCTGGGATGCGTTACCGCTGATTCAGACGGACAGCACACTCCCGGCTGCATCGCTTCCATTATCAGTGCACTCAGGAAAGAACCCGACCGCCTTATACTCGGCGTGCGCAGTTTTGACGGAGAGGATATCCCGTGGAAGAGCCGTTTCGGGAACAATCTCACGGTTAAAGTCTTTTCGTATGTTTCGGGAACAAAGGTCAGCGATACGCAGACCGGACTCCGCGGTCTCCCGTTTGACTTCATGAAGGACATGATCGGTTGCAAGGGCGAAAGGTTTGAATACGAGACGCAGATGCTCCTCGAGTGCACGGGAAGGATCAAGATAACCGAAGTCCCGATCAAGACAGTCTACGATTCGAAAGAGAATCACCAGACGCATTTCGATCCGTTTAAGGATTCGATCAGGATCTACAGGATACTCGGAAAGAAATTCATCAAGTACATTTTCGCGTCGCTGACGTCATTTGTCATAGACATAATCCTGTTCACGGTATTTAACCGCCTGTTCAAGGGCATGATCCCCGATGCTTACCTCATACAGTTTTCGACGGTCTGCGCGAGGATCATTTCCGCGACGTATAACTACACAGTCAATTATTTCATGGTATTCAGGAGCCGTGCGGGCAAGGCGACATCACTCGTCAAATATGCCGCTCTGGCTTTCGTCCAGATGCAGGCGAGCGCATGGTCAGTTGCGGGAATCTGTTTCCTTCTTCCGATGGTATCAAAGACGTTCATCAAGTGCGTTATCGACACTCTGCTCTTCCTGCTGAGTTATTCCATCCAGCAGAGATTTGTTTTCGCTTCGAAAAAGAGACTCGGAGAATAATCCCGTCAGCCGGCAGGATGCTTCTTGTACATGCCCTTGAGCATGATGGGCACTGCTATTGAGCTGAACAGGATCAGCATGATGACACCCGTAAAATACTCAGGTGTGATAAGTCCGACGGCAAGTCCGGCTTTTGCGGTGATCAGGGCAACCTCGCCTCTGGTCATCATGCCCACGCCGATCTTGAGGGAATCATTGAAGTTGAATCTGCAGAGCTTTGCGACAGCGCCGCAGCCGATGATCTTGGCAAGGCATGCAACAGCCACGAATGCAATCGAGAACAATAAGAGCTTTAAGTTCATTGACGCAAAAGAGACCTTGAGACCGATGCCGGCGAAAAAGATCGGGGCAAATACCATGTAAGCGCTGATGTCGACTCTTCTTTCAACATATTTTGCGTCATGCAGGTTGCAAAGGACGATGCCGGCAACATACGCACCGGTGATCTCGGCAATGCCGAAGTATGTCTTGGAGATATATGCCATCGCGATGCAGTAAACGAGGGCGATGATAGGGATACGTCTCGTGTGCTCATAGCGCTTGTCGAGCCACTTGAAAATGTGGTATACGCCGAAACCGCTGACGATCGCGATCGCGAAGAACAGAATGGCCTTGAGGATGATCATCCAGACATTTGTGTTGGTATCCTTCGCACTCAAAACGAAGGTGAGGACGATGATGCCGATGACATCGTCGATGATGGCGGAGCTTACGATGGTCGTTCCCACTGTTCCGTTGAGCTTGCCCAGCTCTTTGAGGGCTGCGACAGTGATGCTTACGGAAGTCGCTGACATTATCGTTCCGATGAAGAGTGCTTTATAGAACTGCTCGCTTCCAACCGCGTCGAAGCCGTAGAAGCTCATGAAAAGGATCGTTCCGAGGATTATGGGGACAAAAACACCGGCACATGCGATGGCGGTGGCCTTGAGGCCCGTCTGCTTGAGCTTCTTCATGTCAGTTGCGAGACCTGCCTCGAACATGAGCATGATGACGCCGATCTCCGCCATCTTGGTGATGAAGTCCGTCTCGCTTACAAAGCCTAAGACGGCAGGTCCGATGAGAACGCCGGCAATGATCTCACCGACGACTTCAGGAGCGTGGAGCTTACGTGCGATGATGCCGAAAGCTTTTGCGCTCAACAAAATGATTGCCAGATCTTTTAAAAATGAAAACTCTTCCAAGATAATGCTCCTTTTATAAACCCGAATGCCATAATAGCACGCATTTCACATGTCGGTTATAAACAGAGTGCAAAAATGTTATTATATTATTTATATTTATTTTGTGTATGGGGGCAACATGTCTTTAAAAGAACTGGAATATCCATTTGATTCAGATTTTATACTGCGTAAGAAGAAGGCCTTGAAGAGGCAGCTGACCGAAAGGGAAGGCGTAACTTACATCGACAAGAAGATAGCGATCCTCGGAGGATCGACGACCAGCGACATAAAGCTGATCTTAGAGCTCTTCCTCCTGAATTACGGCATCAGGCCCGAGTTCTACGAATCCGAGTACAACCAGTATTATGAGGATGCCGTTTTCGGAAACGAGGAATTGGACAGCTTTAATCCCGATCTCGTTTTCATCCACACTACATCAAGAAACATCAAGAACTTCCCCCTCGTAACCGACAGCGAGGAAGCAGTCAATTCCCTTGCTGACAACGAGATGTCCAAGTTCCTTCAGATCTGGGGAAAGCTCGAGGAGAAGTTCCACTGCACCATCATCCAGAATAATTTCGAGCAGCCCTTCTACAGGCTCATGGGCAACAGTGATGTTTCGGACATCCACGGAAGGCTCAATTTCATCAACAGGCTCAACGAGCGTTTTTACGATTACGCAAGGAGCCATGAGAACTTCTTCATCAACGACATCAACTACATTTCCGCCGTTTACGGCATCAAGAGGTGGTCCGATCCGGGCGACTGGTACAGATACAAGTATGCCGTCGCGGTACCTGCGATCCCCGAGTTCGCTTTCAATCTCTCACACATAATCAAGGCTGTTTACGGCAAGAACAAGAAGGCGTTCGCGCTCGACATGGACAACACCCTCTGGGGCGGCATAGTAGGCGACGACGGCCCGGAGAACATCCATATTGGACATGAGGATGCGGAGTCCGAGCTTTTCACCGAATTCCAGCAGTACGTCAAGGCACATAAGGATCTGGGCATCCTTCTTACGGTCGCTTCCAAGAACGACGAGGAAAATGCTCTGGCAGGCCTTGCGCGTCCCGATTCGACACTCAAGCAGGACGACTTCCTGATCATAAAGGCTAACTGGGACAACAAGGACATCAACATAAAGAACACTGCTGCCGAGATCAACATCGGTGCTGACAGCTTTGTTTTCGTTGACGACAATCCGGTCGAAAGAGCTCTCGTAGAGGCACAGGTTGCAGGCATCAGCGTTCCTGAAGTCGGTGCCCCCGAGACATACATCGACATTATCGATTCCAACGGATATTTCGAAGTCACGGGACTTTCCGCCGAAGACTTAAAGCGCAACGGAATGTACAAGGCGAACATGGAAAGAGCCAAGGCTTCAGCTTCTTTCGACGACTATGACGATTACCTCAGGTCGCTCGAAATGCAGGCCGAGATCAAGCCTTTCACTCCGCTCTACATGGCGAGGATCGCCGAGCTCACCAACAAGAGCAACCAGTTCAACCTCACGACAAAGCGATGCAGCCAGGCCGAGATCGAGAAGTTTGCAGCCGATCCCACATATATCACGCGCTACGGAAGGCTCGAGGATAAGTTCGGTGACAACGGAGTTGTCGCAGTATCTTTCGGTCACGAGGCTGAGGAGAACGGGGAGAGGGTATTCCTCATGGACCTCTGGCTCATGAGTTGCCGAGTCTTAAAGCGCGGCATGGAATTCGCCATGATGGACGAGTTCGTAACCGAGTGCAAAGAACGCGGAATCGCGAAGATAAAAGGTTTCTATTATCCGACAGCCAAAAATAAAATGGTTAAGGACTTTTACAGTATGCAGGGATTTGTTAAAATCCATGAGGCAGAAGACGGGGCAACCGAGTGGGAACTCGATCTTTCGGCGCCGTATTTCAGCAAGAACGTTGCTATTAAAGTCAATTAAGGAGATATATCAATGACCAGAGAAGAAGTTTTCGTAAAGCTTAACGAGATATTCCAGGATGTTTTCGATGATGAAGACATCAATGTAAATGATGCTACGACCGCAGCTGACGTTGACGGCTGGGATTCACTGGAGCACATCAATCTTCTCGTAGCTATCGAGAGAGGCTTTGGGATCAGATTCACGATGGGCGAGACAACAGGTCTCAAGAATGTCGGCGAGATGGTCGACAAGATCATGGCTCACCTCGGATAATTAAATGTCGCTCGTATCAGCCGCTTTTCTTGCGTTTGTTGCATTAACCGCACTTATCTACTATCTCGTACCCGGAGGCGCGAGACGGTGGATACTGCTTATCGCGAGTTTGGCATTCTGCGCTTCGTGCGGATTTTATTCACTCGTATTCGTACTGCTCGAGGCGGTCACGACCTTTATCGGAGGACTGCTCTGCGGACCCGATAAGAAAAAGGGCCTGCGCAACGCGTCCACCGTCATAACGGTCATCCTTAACCTCGGTATCCTCTGCGCCGTAAGATACTACGGCGTCGTCGGCATGTTTGCCGAGAGCCTCAATCAGGTGCTCGCAACATCACCCGCGACACAGACATTCATGACCTACGTCCTGCCGGTCGGAATGGCATTCTATACTTTGCAGCTCATCGGCTACACCCTGGACGTCAGGTGGGAGAAGACCGCTCCCGAAAAGAATTTCTTCAGATATCTTCTTTTCGCGACATATTTCCCTTACTTCACATCTGGTCCTATGAATTCCTATGCTGACCTTTCGGTCAAACTCGACGGTTCAAGGGACGCGAAGTTCTCGATTGACAGGCTCAGAGACAGCGCAATCAGGATCGCCTGGGGTTTCTTCAAAAAGCTCGTCATCGCAGACAGGATCGCCGTTATCGTCAACACGATCTATGCCGACCACCAGAACTACACGGGACTTTATGTCTTCTTAGGAGCAGCCGCTTTCGCGATCGAACTCTATGCGGATTTCTCCGGATGTATGGACGTTGTCCTCGGAGCATCACACCAGCTCGGCATCGAGATGCCCGAGAACTTCAACAGCCCGTTCCTTTCACACACCATCCGCGAATACTGGCAGCGCTGGCACATCACGCTCGGCGGCTGGCTCCGCGATTACTTGTTCTACCCGCTGCTGAGGACCCCTGCGTTCATCAAGATCGGTGACGTTTCAAAGAAGCTTCTGGGCAAGAAAAAGGGTAAGAAGATCCCTGTCGATGTAGCTCTGATAATCCTTTGGGCTGCAGTAGGTTATTGGCACGGCGGACTCATGAAGTACGTCATCGGTACCGGACTTCTGCATTGCTTCTACATCATCCTCGGTGAGGTCGTAGAACCCGTTTCAGTCAAGCTCAGGAAGGTGCTTCACAGCGAAAAGCTGCCTTACAAGATCTTCCAGACTGCGCGTACGTTCTTCCTCGTCTGTCTCGGCCACATATTCTTCAGGGCGGTAAACGTACCTGATGCCATTGAAATGTACAAGGCCATCTTCAGGCCTTTTTCGATAAACGGCGAATGGATTGCATCACTTGGTCTTGATATGTCAAACCTGATCGTTCTGTTTGTTGCGCTCGCTGTTCTTATTGCAGTGGATATTTACAAATACCGTGAGAAGCAGGAGGAAGCTCCGCGCCTGGTTCTCGAGAAGATCGCTTCGAAACCGCTTCTGGTTTCCTGGGCAGTCTTCATGCTGCTGTTCATCGCCGTTCTCGTTTTCGGCATGTACGGTTTGGGCTACGATTCAGGAGCATTCATTTACGCAAGGATCTGATCTTTCGATCGGTTTATACAGGAGGTAATTATATGAACATAGTCTGTCTTGATATGGAGGGCGTACTGGTCCCCGAGATCTGGATCGAATTCTCAAAGGTTTCCGGCATCCCGGAACTCAAGCGCACCACCCGTGACGAACCCGACTATGACAAGCTCATGCGCTGGAGACTCGGCATCCTCCGTGAGCACGGACTTGGCCTCAAGGAGATCCAAAACGTTATCTCCCAGATCGATCCGCTTCCGGGCGCAAAGGAATTCCTTGATGAACTGCGCAAAGACATGCAGGTCATCATAATCAGCGATACCTTCACACAGTTCGCAATGCCTCTCATGGCAAAGCTCGGCTATCCCGCGCTGTTCTGCAATTCCCTCGTAGTAGGTGAGGATGGCATGATCGAGGACTTCAAGATGAGGATCGAGAACTCTAAGCTCTCAACGGTCCGCGCTCTTCAGTCCATCGGATTTGATACCATTGCTTCAGGCGACTCTTACAACGACCTCGACATGATCAAGGCTTCAAAGGCAGGATTCCTTTTCAAGAGCACAGAGAAGATCATTGCAGACAACCCGGATATTCCCGCTTTCGAGAAATTCTCTGATCTTCTCGCTGCCATCAAGGCTGTTCCGGATTCGAACTGAGATTCGGTTTGCGGGTACCATTGCGGCGTCTTATAATTTTCGGGCTCGAAAAACGCGAAAAATTATAAAAAACAGTCCAAAGTTATAATTTTTGCCCGAAAAAAGAGCGGAAAATTATAAGTGATATTGTTTTGCAGATGCCGTATACATCCGGATATGATCGATTTTAAAACAGGAAAAAGGGGTGCAGATGACTGCACCCCTTATCGTTTGCCTGGGTTTTGTATTACTTCTTGATGAGAAGTGACTCGCCTGTCATCTCTGCAGGCTGGGGAAGACCCATGATCTCAAGGAGAGTGGGAGCGATGTCGCAGAGGCGGCCGCCCTCACGGAGTGTGTACTCGGGATCGTAGTTGTAGAGGATGAACGGAACGGGGTTCGTTGTGTGTGCAGTGTGAGGCTGCATTGTCTCGAGGTTCATCATCTGTTCTGCGTTGCCGTGGTCTGCGCAGATGAAGAGAACACCGTTCATCTTCTTGACTGCTTCAACAGCGCCGCCTACGCAAGCGTCAACTCTCTCAACAGCCTTGATGGCAGCTTCGAGAACGCCGGTGTGGCCGACCATGTCGGGGTTAGCGAAGTTGATGATGACTACATCGTACTTGTCGGAGCAGATGGCTGCGTCGAGCTTCTCGGAAACCTCGGGAGCGCTCATCTCAGGCTTGAGGTCGTAAGTTGCAACAGCAGGAGAAGGAACGAGTGTACGGTCCTCATTCTTGTTGGGTTCTTCGATACCGCCGTTGAAGAAGAATGTAACGTGAGCATACTTCTCTGTCTCAGCGATACGGAGCTGCTTGAGTCCGTTTGCCGCGAGGTACTCACCAAGAGTGTTCTTGATCTCTTCCTTCTTAAAAGCAACGAACTTGTTGGGAATGAGCTCATCGTAGTCCTTGAAGCAGACATATGTGAGAGGCATGAAGCCGTTAGCTCTCTTGAGGTACTTGATGCACTTCGTGTCGGAAGCGTCACCGGGCTGAGCTGCGATGTCTTCGTCGGAGAAGCAGAAAGCCTTTGTGATCTCTCTTGCACGGTCAGGACGGAAGTTGAAGAAGATGACGGAGTCGTTGGGCTTAACGACTGAAACGGGCTTGCCTTCACCGTCAACGATGACTGTAGGGAGGACGAACTCGTCCGTTACGCCGTTGTCGTAAGACTTCTGCATTGCTGCAACGGGATCCGTATCCTTAACGCCTTCACCCAGTACGAGTGAATCGTAAGCTGTCTGGATCCTGTCCCAGTTGTTGTCTCTG
>JAIKZM010000052.1 GCA_024682215.1 Saccharofermentans sp.
CTGTCTCTTCGATCTCATCCCAGTAATCGCAGAGGGAGGCGCAGACGTGGCCTGCCGCGGAGAACCCGCAGACATAGAGCTTATTCTGGTCTATCCTGTATTCGGCGGCATTCTTCCTTACGAAGCGGACCGCTCTTGCGAGGTCTCTCATTGCCTGGTCCATGACGGGCTCGCGGCAGAGCTGGTTTGTCGTGTATGTCATGACGAAGCAGTTGTAGCCGAGCTCGTTAAATCTTTTAGCGACGATTTCGCCTTCGGGAGGGACAACGACTGCGTAGCCGCCGCCGGGAAGGATCAGCATGCATGGGTGGACATTTCCGTCTTCGATCAGGTATTTCCTCAGGTTTGGCCTGAAGTCAAACGCAAGCGGGTAAGTATATTCGCCGTCTTTCCAGAATTCGATCCTTTCCATGAAGAACACCCCTTTTCATGAAATATATCAACGATTATACCATTATGCATTTGTGACGGGCTTTGTGGAGATACTGTAAATAGAGTGTAAAGGCTTTTTCGTAATTGTGGAAATCAGATTCTTAATTCTTATAATTAAGCCATGGTGGGATGCCGCCTGACATGGGGGACAGATATGGATTTTGACGGAGTATTAAAGCTCTATAAGACGAAGACATGCATAATGTCTGTCGAGAACATGGGGGACAGCCGCTACGGCAATATCCGCGTGGCGGCAGGCAACAAGGCCCACGCCGATGACATAGAACACATGACGGGCCGCCCTTTTGCCCCCGGATGCCCTTATGAGATGTGTTTTCCAAAGGACCTTAATTTCGAGAACTTCGTTTACCGCTCCGCGATCTGCGGTGAGCCGATGCATTCATATGTCAGCCTTTACCAGCTGGGCCTCTGGCTCAACATGTTCATGATCCCCCTCGATTACACCGAGGGCAATACCTGCTACTGCATATATTCCTACGACGTCACGCCCCAAGCCAACACCGAGAAGATGTCTGACATCACGGCAGCTTCCGCTGCAAGCATCCTTGAGACGTGCATCAAGCTCCGCGGAGCATCTGATTTCAAGAAGGCGATGAACGACGTCATAGCGGACATCAGAGACGTCTGCGGTGCGGACGAATGCTGCGTCATCTACATCGATGACGAGAACGGGAAGTGCACCTGCCTGGCAGAAGCCAGAAAGCCCGATGCGCCTTACTCGGTCAGCGATTTCCTCGATGACTCCTTCTACCCCATGACCAAGAAATGGGATGAAATGCTCAACGGGAGCACATGCATAATAGTCAAAGACGAACAGGACAAGGAAGATATCTGCAGGCGCGATCCCTCGTGGCGCGAAGGCTTTGAGAGATCAGAGATCGAGACCATGGTCCTCTTCCCGCTCAAGAACAAGGAAATGACCATCGGCTACATCTGGGCCCTGAACTTCGAGACCGAGAAGACCGTCGAGATCAAGGAGATCTTGGAGCTCACGACTTTCTTCGTAGCCTCCGAGATAGCTAACCACTTCCTCATGGAGCGTCTTACGACCTTAAGCTCGATCGACATGCTCACGGGCATCAAGAACAGGAACATAATGAACAACCGCGTTGACCGCGTCATCGCAGGCAAGGACGTTCTCGAGACTCCTTTTGCGATCATCTTCGCGGACATGAACGGTCTCAAGCGCCTGAACGACACAAAGGGCCACCAGGCTGGCGACACGCTCCTCAAGGATGCAGCGCAGCTCCTGTCTGACGTCTTCTACGATGCCGAGGTCTATCGCGTCGGCGGCGACGAGTTCATGGTAATGGCCTGCAAGATGGATCCAGATACGGTCAACAAGAGGATTGCCGAACTCAACGAGAAAGCTTCCAGGACCGAGACGATCCGTTTCGCGGTCGGCGTTTCATTAAGCTGCGACGAGCCGGACATCCTCAAAGCAATGCGCTCTGCGGACAAAAAGATGTACGAGGATAAAAAGCGCTACTACGAGAATTATCCCGATCTCATCTACCGCCAGTGATCACTTTTAGTGGATCTTTGAAGTAACGGCGCGGACCTTCTCTTCAGCATTCAGGAAAGCCTGAGCAATGACCGGGTCAAAATGCGTGCCCGCGTCTTTCTTTATTATGCCCATCGCCTTTTCGAAAGGCATCGCGGGCTTATATACACGTTCTGCGACCAGAGCGTCAAATACGTCTGCAACCGCCATGATCCTTGCCGACAGCGGAATTTCCTCACCTTTAAGTCCGCACGGATATCCCTCGCCGTTCCACTTTTCGTGGTGGTAATGCGCCATGTTCTCGGCCTCGCCCAGATAGTTCTCCTTGAGTTCCTTGTGCTCGACCGTCTTCTTGACCGAAGCTATGATCTTCGCGCCCTCTGCGGCATGTCTCTTCATGATCTCATATTCTTCATCCGTGAACCTGCCGGGCTTGTTGAGGATCGTGTCGGATACCTTGATCTTGCCGATGTCGTGCATAGGCGCGGACGAAACGATGTTTTTCTTGAACTCCTCGTCGAGGACATCCGCGAACTTGCCTTCCTTGATGAGCTCATCGCAGATTATCTCGACATAAGCCGAAGTGTTCTTGATATGCTCGCCCGTGGACTGGTCACGGCTCTCAACGAGGTCAGCCATGACGTTGATCATGCCGGACTGGAACGTTGATATCGCTTCGTTCTTTCTCTGTGATTCGTTGATGTAGTTTACGGTATCGCGGGTCGTTTTCGCGATCGACTTATAAAGATGCTCGATCTCGTCGCCCGTCTTGATCTCAAGCTCCCTGATACTCTCAAGCGTGCCTTCGCGCGCCTCGTCGTTGGTGTAGGCAAAGTCGCTCGTTATCTTTGCGAGGCTGTTGACCGGGCTTACGATGAAACGCTTTGCGAAATAAACGCTCATGGTGAGGATCGTGAGGAAGAATCCCATCAGGATAGTCGTGATCTTGAACGTGAACGTTCTCTCGACGTCAGCGATGTTAGGCATCGAAACGTCAACGCAGACATATGCCTTGCACTTGCCGATGTTGTTGTAGATCGGGACATAAGATGACAGGAGCCATCCGTATGAGTCGTTGGATTCGATGAGCGGGATCTCTTTTCCGGCGAGGAGTTCATCCTTGTACTTGAGGAACCCTTCGTCAAAAGGAATGACCTCGCCTGTCTCGGAAGCCGGCGTATCCGGCGTATCCGTATCGAAAACGACGTGGCAGCCGTCCTCCCGTATCTGGTAAACATACAGGTACTGGATCCTGTCCGAACTGTTCAGGATCAGGCTGTAGTATCTCTTGATCCTGTTGTATCCTTCAGCGCTGTCCTTGATCCTCAGGTACTCATCGACCATGTTGGCATCGATCAGGGTTGCCGCAAAAGCCGCGGTGTCCCTTGCATATTCGCCCTCGGACTTGACCATGGTGCTTCTGAACTGGTTGAAAGAGACGAACGTTACGACCGCCGCCGCTATGCCGAAGATCAGTGTGACCGACAGGATTATCTTTCCGCTCAGGGAGAAACCTTTTTTCGCAAACGACGCAAGATCGATCCTGTCTTTCGACGGCCTGAGCTTTCTCGGATATACCTTGCACAGTACAAACGCGATCAGGGTGCTGAAGAGCTTGTCCGGGACATCCATTATGAGTCCCGCATAAAGCTGTGCCCAGAATGCGTTGTTTATTACGTTCACGTAGATCCTGCCTGCGAGTGACGAAGCAAGCTCTTCTCCCATAGTGTTGCCGTAAAGGCCCCACGTGATGACCGATCCCAGGCCGCCGCCTATCAGGATGAAACAGGCTACCGGGAGCAGGAGCTTTATGGAGAGTTTCTTGAAATACTTCTTCTGTGCAAAAGCCGCCGCGGCGAGCGCAATGAGAACACTGACGACGCAGTAGTAAAGGGTGACGTCCTCGGGATTGTTCAGTATCCTTACGTTGAAGAAAAAGATGCAGATATTGGTGGCGAAACCTACAACAACGCCCGGCAGGAAGCCTCCGACCGCTGCCGCCAGTATGGTTCCGATGCAGTCAAAATACAAAGGGAGCCCGAGCTGGCCTATGACCTGACTTAAGACGAAATTGAGCGTGATGCATATGAACATGAGCCCGATGGCCTTCAGATCGTCATGTGGTTTCTTTATAGCCGCCATAAACGCTCCCTGTTAATAACACCGTTCGGAGATT
>JAIKZM010000077.1 GCA_024682215.1 Saccharofermentans sp.
AAACTGTCAGACGGCGGATATCCTCCCGAGGCAGTTGACGCGGCAATCGAATATCTCAGATCATTTCACTATATAGATGATATGCGCTATGCCGAGGATTATGTCAGGTTCAAGTCACGATCGTTCAGCCGCAGGCAGATAATGATGAAGCTTGCCGAGAAGGGTATAGGTAAGGATATATGTGAGGCTGCATTTGCAAAATACGATGAAGAGAACGGTCTTGAAGACGGTGATGTACAGAAGGAACTCATTCGTAAGCTTATTGCAAAACGTTGTCCGAACGGCACTTCAAACCTTGATCATGATGAGCGCCGCAAACTTTATTCATACCTTTACGGGAAGGGATTTTCGATCTCCGATATAGATGATGTACTTGACATAACTTGACCGAATGATTATTATTTAATAGTTGTATTTGTATGTTCATTTATACAATATATATTCTATTGTACTATGAAAATTTTATAAGGAGGTAAACCGTGCAGATACCAGCTCTAGTTGCAGCCGGTGTGGCTCTTGTTGTCGCGGTCATCGCGTTTTTTGTGGCATACAAGATCGGTTATAATGCCCGCAGCAAAGCTGATGAAGGCAAGATCGGAAATGCCGAGCAGAAAGCCCGGGAGATCATAGACGATGCACTTAAGACGGCTGAGACGAAGAAGCGAGAGAGTCTGCTCGAGATCAAGGAAGAGTCGATAAGAACCAAGAATGAACTCGAGAAAGAGACTAAGGAGCGCAGGGCGGAGCTTTCAAGAAACGAGAGAAGACTTCAGCAGAAGGAAGAGAACGTTGATAAGAAGCTCGAGACTCTGGAACGTCGTGAGCAGTCACTTGCAGCAAGAGAAGATTCACTGGCTAAGAAGAAAGAAGAAGTAAACAAGCTTAATGAGCAAAGAGTACGGGAACTTGAACGGATTTCAGGTTTAACCTCTGAACAGGCAAAAGAGTATCTGTTAAAAGTCGTTGAAGAAGAAGTAAAACACGAGACAGCTGTCAAGATCAAAGAGATGGACATGCGTGTCCGGGAAGAGGCAGGCAAGAAGGCAAGGGAATATGTTGTCAATGCCATACAGAGATGTGCCGTGGATCATGTTGCTGAATCTACGATCTCTGTTGTACAATTGCCGAGCGATGAGATGAAAGGCCGTATAATCGGGCGTGAAGGAAGAAATATCAGGACGCTTGAGACTATGACCGGTATCGATCTTATCGTGGATGATACGCCGGAGGCAGTAGTCCTTTCAGGCTTTGACCCGATAAGAAGAGAGGTCGCAAGGATCGCTCTTGAGAAACTGATCGTAGACGGACGTATTCATCCGTCGCGGATCGAGGAAATGGTCGAGAAAGCTGAGAAGGAAGTCGAGAACGGCATCCGCGAAGCGGGTGAAGCGGCAGTGCTTGAAACCGGAGTGCATGGAGTTCATCCGGAGTTGATCAAGCTTTTGGGCCGTATGAAGTTCAGGACAAGTTACGGACAGAACGCACTCAAGCATTCCATAGAGGTTTCGCTCCTTGCCGGACTTCTGGCACAGGAGATAGGGGTGGATGTCCGTATGGCAAAGCGTGCAGGTCTTCTGCATGATATCGGCAAAGCTGTCGATCATGAACAGGAAGGTACGCACATACAGCTTGGTGTTGAGCTTTGTAAGAAATACAAGGAATCTGCGATCGTTATCAATTCAGTGGAATCGCATCATAATGATGTTGAACCGCAGTCATTGATCGCATGTCTTGTCCAGGCGGCGGATGCGATAAGTGCAGCCCGTCCGGGTGCAAGAAGAGAAACACTTGAGACTTATACAAACAGATTACAACAATTGGAAGATATTACAAACGGCTTCAAGGGAGTCGATAAATCTTTTGCTATTCAGGCAGGTAGAGAAATCCGCGTAATGGTAGTTCCCGAACAGGTGAACGACTCAGACATGGTACTTCTGGCGAGAGATATCAGCAAGCAGATAGAAGCAGAGCTGGAATATCCCGGACAGATCAAGGTAAGTGTCATAAGAGAGAGTCGTGTTACCGATTACGCAAAGTAAAACAAGATTCAAGAAAGGTTCGGATCGGAAGATCCGGACCTTTTTTTGTTATATCAGATGCTGATAAAAGGGTATAAAAAGAACAGGGCCGACTATCGGCGGCCCTGTATAAAGACCTGATCAATATATATGAAGTTTGTTTAAAAGGATATTACTCTTTACAGAAGATTAGCCAACGCT
>JAIKZM010000106.1 GCA_024682215.1 Saccharofermentans sp.
TAATATCAACAACATGATTTCTTGACAATATTTCCGGCGGCATTTACGAAAACGGGACAACAATTATTTAAAAGCAACAACTCCCGGAATAAGTGTTGCTTATCCGACAATAAGGCATCGGATTGGTTATTGTAATCACACAAGAGCCGAACGATAATGAGCCTATCAAAATACAACCGGATAAGAGAATCAAAATGTCTGACTCAAAAAGGAACATGCCTAACCCTGAACGGATTAAGACCGTACCGGTCGGTTCTGTACAGGAGACAAATGAACCTGATGCATACATCATAAAGCACGATCCCGACTGTTTGAACGACAACGATTCCATTATCAAAAGCAGTAATAACCGGAAGCGGAAGGGCACCGGTTCGAATCAGTTTTAAATATTGAGTATAATTAAAATTTAAACTGATAATTAGGAGAGGATGGGTTTATGACTTTCAGTTCGTTGCCGTTTTTATTTATGTTCCTGCCGGTGACATTTCTGCTTTACGCAGTTGTCAGGAACAAGACGGCGAGAAATGCAGTCCTGATCGCTGCCAGCCTTGTATTTTACGCTTATGGCGAGCCAGTGGCTGTCATCATAATGGTATGCTCGATCATCTTGAACTATGTGTTTGGAAGGATTGCTTCGGGGAACAGGCATGATAAGCTTGCGGTCGCCCTGGCTGCGGTCCTCAACATAGGACTTCTGATCGCCTATAAATATACCGGTTTCTTTGTTGAGATATTTAACGGTGTAACAAGACTTGCCATGCCCGTGCCTGACATCAGGCTTCCCATCGGCATCTCTTTCTTTACATTTCAGGGATTAAGCTACGTCATTGACGTTTACAGGGACAAGAAACTAGTTCAGAAGAATTTCTTCTCGGTTCTGCTCTACATCTCGTTCTTCCCGCAGCTGATCGCAGGTCCTATCGTAAGATATGAAGACATCGCAAAACAGATCAACGAGAGGGAATTCAGCGTTGACAGAGTCAGCCGCGGGATCCTGAGATTCATTTTCGGTCTGTCCAAGAAGGTCCTCATTGCCAATCAGATGGGCTTCATCGCTGACAAGGCATTCTCGTTCAGCCCCGATCAGATCGGTACTTCTGCTGCCTGGATAGGAGCTGCCTGCTATTCACTGCAGATATTCTTCGATTTCTCCGGTTATTCCGACATGGCTATCGGACTCGGAACGGTCTTCGGTTTTGACTTCAAGGAAAACTTCAATTATCCGTATATCGCAGGAAGCATCCAGGACTTTTGGAGACGCTGGCACATCTCGCTGTCTACATGGTTCAAGGAATATGTATATATCCCTCTCGGCGGCAACCGTAAGGGAAATGTCAGGACGACGCTCAACAAGCTTCTGGTATTCTTCCTCACAGGCTTATGGCATGGTGCAAACTTTACTTTCATCGTCTGGGGAATGATCCACGGACTTTGCCAGATGCTCGAGACGTATCAGATAATCCCGACCAAAAAGAAGTGGTTCAAGCCCTTCGGTCACATCTATACGCTCCTGGTAACGATCCTGGCATTCGTTATCTTCAGGGCGGATACGCTCACCCAGGGCTTCGGGATGATAAGGGACATGTTCACTGCCCATCCGGGAGAAACCGCCGTTAATGTTCAGATCTTTTCGACGGTAAATGTCCTGGCGATCGTATCGTTCATCTTCGCCATAGTGCTGTCGACACCTGTCTGCAGGCTCTTACGAGCGAAGGCGGAGGGCCTGAAGATCTCTTCTGCTTATAACTATGCGGCATATATAGGATCTGTCATGCTGCTGCTCGTCTCGATCCTTATGCTTGCTTCAAGCACATATAACCCTTTTATTTATTTCAGATTCTAGGAGGGAATATATGAACAAGACATTCAAGATAATCTATTCAGCGCTTTTCTTCCTGGTGATCTCATTGCCTCTGGCACTTATGCCGTTCTTTAAGAACGAGAAGAATCTCGAAAAGAGAGCTTTGGCGGAGTTTCCTAAATATATTGAAGGCGGAAAGCTCAACCAGGACTTTTCGACGGGATTCGATAAATGGCTCAATGACAGAGTTCCTTTCAGGGCACAGCTCCTGTCGGGTACCAACTTCATCAAATCAGAGGTCATGCACACTGCCACTTCAAATGTTATAAGCGGAAAAGAAGGATGGCTTTTCTTAGAAAGCGAATCGCCCGATTACATGAACACCAATGCCATGTCCGACAACGAGATCAAAGCTTTCGGCGTAACGCTGTCACTGATCGAAGAGAACGTCAGGGCAAGAGGAGGAAGATTTGTTTTCGCACCCATTCCGAACAAAGCGAGCGTATATGGCGAGAAGATGCCTTCGTGCTATACAAAGGCTTCCGAAAACAATCTTACGAGGATAACGAAAGAACTTGACCGTATCAATGTCAGTCATGTCGACTGCCTGTCAATGCTCGTGGAGAACAAGGACAAGGATCTTTATCACAAAAGGGATTCGCACTGGAATTACAAAGGTGCGCTCATGGGCTACAACAGGATCATGGACGGTCTTGGCGCTCCGCATAAGACATATGAAGATGCGAAATTCACCAGAAATCTTAACTGGCGCGGTGATCTGGACAAGCTCCTTTATCCTGCCGGCGGTTTCAACGACTATCAGTACGATTACGACATCAAGTTCTCGGATTTCACCTTCAAGCGCCCGAAAAAGGTCAAGGATACGGCTGCCCAGCTCAAGGTCTTCATGGGCGACAGCGAGATGAACGATGAATATTTCATCACGAAGAACAAGACGGTCCAAGAAAACGGGTCCTTATATATGGTAAGAGACTCTTTCGGAAGGGCACTTCTGCCTTTCATGATCGATAACTACAAGGAGGCGACCTTTAAGAGGACTGTTTCACCTGATATTACGGCGGTTCCTGACGGCGCTGACATGATCTACGAGATAGTTGAGCGTAATCTTCACCGTGTAATAGACAAAGCCCCCTTTATGTATGCTCCGCAAAGAGATCTGGATACAACGGGCTTTGCAGCAGGCGGTGACGCCAAGGTCATATCTTCCGGTGAAGGCTACGCTGTCAGGATCTACGGTACACTTCCGGAGGGTATTGATACCGGAGACGGCAGGGTCTATATTATATTGTCGAATGGCGTGTCAAGCTTCTGCTTTGAAGCATTCCCCATTTACGAAAAGGAACTGCTCACACAGAATGCAGGTTCCGAAGCACAGAAGAAAGCAAACGGTTTTTCTGCTTATATCAATGACAAGGAGGCATCGTTATCAGGTGTTTACGAGGTCAAGATCGCAACAGGCGGAAAGATCTATCAGGGTTCAACAGTAAAGTTTAATAATGTCGGTTCCTGAACCGGCTGATAATAAAAAGGAGAAACACAATATGAAGTTCAACAGAATGATAATGGCAGCAGCACTTGCATCCATCATGACGATTTCCGCATCAGGATGCGCTACATCGCCTTCAAACCGGGAATCACAGACGGCGGCGACAACCACCGAGGCAACCACCACAACAACGGCTCAGACGACTGAAACAACAGCAGAAACGACCGAGACCCAGCCTGCGGTCCCCGCTCCCGTTTACGGCCCCGAAGAGCCTCAGGCACTCTATATAACGCTCAACGGCATCAATGTGAGACTCGGCATGAAGTTTGATGATATAAAGGATTCGCTCGGAAGCGAAGGCAAGCCGTCCGATGACGCCGGCACCTGCACCGGTGAAGGTGATGAAGTACCGGTAACTCATTACTATGCGGGAACGATGATCGATGTGGATAAAAAGACCGGACTCATAGTACGTATCGCCATCGGTTCCAGTGAAGCAACAGGCGATCCTTCGACGGTCACTTTAGGCGGAAAGCTTAAGGTCGGAGGCTCCGATGCTTCGGTGGAAGAGCTTTTCGGAAAGCCCAAGGATAAAGATACAGATGAAGACGGAACAATTTACTCATTCGATTATGATAAGACTATGTTAAATGTATCTGCCAAAGACAACAAGATCATAGACTATACATTCCAAGTCACGGAGTGATCCCGATAACCGGCATTCAGGCGGCGTATCTCGTATATGGCATCTGAAAGACATCCCTTATGAAATGAAACCCGGAAGTTATACAAATACTTCCGGGTTTTTCAGGCAAAACTGTGGCATACCTCCACTGCAGTTGACAATTGTAACCCGGCATGTTAGATTAAACTTGCTTAAGCTACAAATGTAAACTGCTTATGGAGGTTTTTTCATGTCAGATAATCTTGCCAGTAAGATCACTGATTCCGAACTGGAAGTCATGAAGCTGCTGTGGCGCGCAAAGGACGCTCTGCCCGTCACGGAGATCCGTGAACAGTTGCAGGGATCAAAAGGCTGGGAGCCTGCGACGATCAAGACACTGATCTCCAGACTCGTTTCAAAAGGCGTAGTACATCAGGAAAAGCGTAATGTCTACTACTATTCTCCGGTCATCACGGAAAAGGAATACAGTTCATGGGCAACGAAGGATCTCATTACCCGCATCTATAACGGAAAAGCCCGTGATCTGATAGCTTCTCTCGTCAATTAAGACGGCCTTTCACAGGACGATATCGCTGAATTACGGGAAATGTTCAAGGTGGAGGAATAAAAATGTCTACAATGCTTGTGCTGACCATCAGCGGCAGTGTTCTTGCGCTGCTACTCCCGTGTCTGCGTTATACCGTTTTGCGCAAAATGCCGAGCACGGTCTACTACTATGCATGGCTCCTGGTACTTC
>JAIKZM010000144.1 GCA_024682215.1 Saccharofermentans sp.
AGGTAAGACATTCTTCAGAAGAAGCAGCTACCGCGCAAGTTACTCCGAACATCTCGAAGTACTCCTGCGTCATGCGTGAAAGATCTTTCTCATCGTCTATTATTAAGCAGTTATAATTCATATTTCGAAGTATATCACAACAATATGCGGGCAGAACCCTGCGTGAGTTCATGTAAGAAACAGTTAAGGATTGAGCAAGGCTTACGTAAAGTATTATTCCGCAAAGAGACGTAAGATTGCAGTGTAAGAATTCTACGAAACCAACCGAAAGGAAATTTAAAAATGGCTACAGCAGTACTTAAAGCAACAGACCTCTGCAAGACATTCTCCAATGAGAGCGTTCAGCAGCACGTTTTAAAGAATCTTAATCTTGAGATCAGGGAAGGCGATTTCACCGTCATAATGGGAGATTCCGGTGCAGGCAAGAGCACGCTCCTTTACGCGCTCTCCGGAATGGACCGTCCGAGTCTCGGAGCGATCATGTTCGGAAATGAGGATATCTCAAGATACAGCAACGACAAGCTCGCCATCTTCAGAAGAAAACACTGCGGGTTCGTTTTCCAGCAGAACTATCTTAACGACACCATGAGCGTATTGGACAACATCATCGTTTCAGGCCTTCTCAAGAGCCGCGACAGAAAGGCGATCGCGGCAAGGGCAAAGGAACTCTTAAAGCAGGTAGGTCTTGAAGAGAGCTGCTACAACAAGTTTCCAAATCAGCTCTCCGGCGGCGAAAAGCAGAGAGTTGCGCTCGTAAGATCTGTCATCAACGAGCCGGAGATACTTTTCGCAGACGAGCCTACAGGAGCGCTTAACTCTCAGAACACAGCAGCTGTATTGGATATCCTCACCGAAATGAACAGAAGAGGGCAGAGCATTGTAATGGTCACTCACACAGTCGCGGCAGCCGAGAGAGGCAACCGTATCCTCTACTTGAGAGACGGTGTCATCTGTGATGAGATCACACTCTCACCTTACGAAGGCCAGGACAAGGAACGCCATAAAGAGCTCCGCGCATTCCTCACAGACATGGGGTGGTAAACATGAATTCATTATTCTTCATCGCAAAAAACAACATAAAGAAGCATAAAGGTGAAGTTGCGATACTTTTTGCGCTGATCTTCATCTCGGCACTGCTCCTTTTCTCCTGCCTCTCGCTCATGATGTCGGCTGCAAACACGATCAATGAGTGTGACGGGAAATATCATGTGGCAGACCTTATGGCCTTTGGTCCCGGCATCACACTTGAAGAGATGGAAGATGATGTAAAGGGTATTGAAGAGATCGAAAGAGCCGAGTTTCTGCAGATGGTTGCCACATCTTCGGATTATTACTATAAAGACATGACAGAAGCCGATTCCATGTCGTATCAGTTCTATTTCTTTGACGCTTCGCATCCGACATATCTTAACGCTTTTCCTGAACAGTTTAAGGACTTAAAAGAAGACGAGATCGTTCTGCCCTATTACATGTCTTTCATAGTTAACGAAGGAGACAGGTTTAATGCAAAGGTTGCTGATAAGACATATGCATTTAAGGTCAGGGGATTTGTCGAGAATCTGTATTTCGCGACATCAATGAATATTACAGGTTATTATGCTCTCGTTAACCACAATGTTTTCGATGGGATTAAAGCAAAGCTGGATCCTTCGAGCACCTTCCCGGTTGCGTTGTTCAAGACCAGGGAAGGCACGGATCTTCACGAATTTGATCTGAAAGTTCAGAAAGCATTCCCCGGTGATGCCCAGATCAATACCGTCGACCGGGACACCATGAATGTTGCGACAACAGGCATGACGAACATTGCAGCATCGATAGTTCTCGTATTTACGATAATGCTGGTCGTAATGGCAGTCATTATCATGCACTTCTCTATCAGGAACTTTATCGAGCTTAATATCCAGAACATCGGATTGCTCCAGGCTTCAGGATATACGGCAAAGGAACTGCGTTTTGCATGCGTTCTGGAACAGATGATAATCGGCCTTATCGCGACCGCCGTTGCAGTTGCTGCAGGCATCTTCCTAAGCAAGCCGTTAAGCAGCCTTTCAGGTATGCTGATGGGCCTTTCAGGGTTCTCCGGGATCTGCATTCCCGCGCTCATTTCAACCGTTATCGGAATCCCTGTCATGGTATTCACAGGCTCTATGATCGCAACGACATCTTATAAGAAACTCACTGTTTTGGAAGCTCTGAGAAGCGGGATCACTTCTCACAACTTCAAGAAGAATCACTTTCCTCTTGAATCAAGCCGTCTTCCTCTGAGCCTTGCCATTGCCGGAAAGAATATCTTCGGTTCACACAAGAAGAGCATATTCATTACCCTGATCGTTGCAGGACTTGCGTTCTCGACATGCCTCGGATTCACGCTTTTCCAGAACTGGGCACTCGACCAGTCAGCACTCCTTAAGCTCGTCGGATTTGAAGCATCCGATATCCAGGCTTACGCACCGGGCAATAAAGAATTCATAGAGGATATGCGCAGCCGCCCCGAGGTCGAAAAAGTAAATACCTGGACAACATTAACTTCGATGGAAGTCACTTATCTTGATAATTCGACCTCGTTGGGAATCGATGTTTACGGTGACGTTAACCTTCTCGAAAACGAATATGTCATCGAAGGTCATCTGCCTCGGAATGAGAAGGAGATCGTGCTTACGGTTGTTGAAGCAAACATCCTTCACGTATCAGTGGGAGACAAAGTCAATGTTAAGTCTATTGTAAAGGACGGCACGGTAGCCTATACGGTCAGCGGCATTGACCAGAAGATCAACAACATGGGCAAAAAAGCGGTAATGACAGAAGAAGGAGTGCGCCGTCTCAATCCCGATTATGAGTTCCAGGATGTGATGATCTTCCTTAAGGATCCGTCCAAGTCCAAGGAACTGAAAAAACAGTGGGAAAAGGAGTATCCGGATTTCCAGTTCACTCTTGTAGATGACCTTATCGGCTCAACGATCGATACCATGAAGCTGGCAATGGAAGCGATCTGTGTCATCTTCATCATCGCAACCTGCTTTGTTGTGATCCTTACCCAGCTCCTTCTCACCAGAGCGCAGGTCATCCGTGAGAGGACAGATCTGGGTGTATCCAAGGCACTCGGCTACACATCAGGTGAACTTATGAGAAGAACGCTCATGACAAACATGCCGACCATCGTTCTCGGCATCGTACTGGGAATCCTGATGCACGGTCTGTTCTCTAACCGGATGATCCTTCTGGGCCTTGCCACATTCGGTATCCGCCAGAACAACTTCTCGACATCTCCCGTCTGGCTGGTGATCACCGCAGCGATCATCCTTGTCTGCGCAATCGTCACAGCATTCTTCAGTGGCCGCGGGATAACAAAGCTCGAACCCGTAAAGATACTTAAAGAGGAATAAGGAAACATTTAAAGGGGCTGTCCCGTACGGGAGACAGCCCCTGTTTTTTCAGTTAGCATAATGAAACAAGCTGTTATAAATCTGTGAAAACCGCCATTTCATTTTATTTCTGTGATAGTATCCCATTATGAGAAGCGGGTTTTGTGAGAGAAGATTCAGTTCGATGTTTCTGTCCGGCACATTCACAAAGGCTGTCATGTATATCATGCTCCTTTGCGACAGCATCATTGCCGGATACTTTATCGGTGAATCAGGCGTCGCAGCGATCAACGCGTTCCTCACTATCCTGATCTTTTACCTTGAACAGATGGTATATAGTGACGGGGATGAGCTCTGCAATAATATCTGCTATGTGTTCCAGATAGGCGGGAACATCCTGTTCTCGATAATCCTGACAAAATACATGGGCATGATGGGCATAATCCTCGGTTCTGTCATCGGAAACGGGCTGGGAATCCTTACATGCTGCTGGCACTATTTCCGTAAATGCAATACGCTTCATTTCGAATGGCATTTCTCTTTTAAGGATTTCCTTTTGACTTCCCGTTACAGCATCGTCGATTCATCCGTTTATCTTTGCTGGGCACTGATGGATTATGTAATGATCGGCTTTGTCTCCAAGAATTACGGTGACACCGGCCTGATCACACTCGCCGTAGTTGTAAGCCTGATCGAGTTCGGAGTCGTACTGGACGGCGTCGGCATGGCAATGCAGCCTCTTAGCGGCACATACTATGGTGAAAAGAATCATAAACTCATTAAGAGAGTCATGAAGGCAGCGATAAAGGCTGCTCTGATCGAAGGCGTCATAGCAACTGTGTTGATATGTATCTTTGCAAGACAGTTCTGCGGTTTGTTCGGAATAACGGAAGGCGCGGCACTTGCCCCGTCAATGTCTGCCATCAGGACAGTATCGCTTGGATTTATGTTCGTCAGTGTAGTCTCACTTACGACTTCCTACTATATGCTGATCGACCGTATCGGTATGTCTGTAATGCTCAAGGCACGCGGGCAGGGAAATACCGACGGACTTGAATATGTATATGCCAAGGATGATGAGGTCGTAAGAACCGATGAGCTTCTTATCAAGAATGTAAAGATGAACAAGGTAAGTATGCTTTCAAGAGAATTGGGTAAAGCGCCTGTCCTTTGCTTCGGTAACAGCAGCGGTGATGAGAGTATGGCTGCTTACACGACACAGAACGAAAAGTATAAGGCCAAGGCATTCATGCTGGTTGCCGACGATGATGTCCGCGATTACGGCAACGTCGAAAAGGGCAATGAAAAGGCTGAAAATGGAGATCCAAGGGATATGAAGTCATTTCCATGAAGAATGACTGGAAGACCATCTATGGCGAAAAGGTTATCAAGACTTCAAAGTAATACCGCAGGATCACAGATCAAAAAACACGAATAATCAGGGCCGTCCGGACAGGGCGGCCTTGTTATTGCATCCGGAGTATATTTCATATTTTTTTCATTTTCTTGATATTTAAGGCATAGATTAAGACTGCAGTGAAATATAAGATAATAAGTAGAAAGAAGGCTTTTGAAAGATTATTCGGACTGCAGCTTGAGAAAAAGGAAAGACTTGGCTACATAGGCATAGGCGGAATGTTCGTCGTGAATTCGGCAGGAGATTATATCTTCATTAAGGCTCTTAAAATGGGAATGTTCGGTCTCGGGCTTTCCTCGGGTTTTCCTCTTTCTCGGCGATAGGTACTCTGGGATGTATATACTGGGCTCTGCCTGCGGGTGTGTCTTCTGCTTTTGTAAACCTTTTGAGCGTCTATACGGGAGAAGAAAACCGGAGTGTGATAGAAGTCCTGATGAATATCTATTTCAAGAAAACGGTTTTGCTCGTTCTTTCCATCCTGATGTGATCAACGGGACATACAGTGGCTTGTCCGGCAAGTCATGCGTTGCTGTTGTGCCAGTCCATCTCGGGATGTCTTGAATAGTATTCCGCCTTTACAACATACATATCGGCATCGGCTCTCTGCATTGCCTTGATAACGTCATCGGCATCGTCACTGTGACATGATCCGACAGCGAAATGAGCTCTTCCGGGGAGCTCTGAATTATCGAGAAGTGAACGGCTGAATCTCTCAAAATCCGCACGTACTGTTTTGGAAACGATGACCATGAATTCATCACCGCCCACGCGGTAGATATCTGATCCGGGCATCATGAGGCCGTTCAGTATCGCGGCGACGTCTTTGAGCAGATTATCACCGGCCTCGTGTCCTTTAAGGTCATTGGTGGCTTTAAGACCGTTAACGTCTATGAAACAGATACCGAAAGGCCTCGGTATCGGATTGGAACCGTTGAGATCTTCGCTGATCCTGTTGTTCATTGCATTACGGTTGAATACTCCGGTCAGAAGGTCGGTGTAACTCATTATCTTCATCTTGCGGACGTTCATTTCGTTGGCGATCTCCGCAGAGAGAATGAAAGCCGTAATGCCAAGGGTTTCCTTGATCATGAGCGCCTTTGACGGATCGAAATTACCGGCCCAGATGTATCCGATAGTCTTGTTGTCTGAACGCAGAGGATAGATAACAAGAGTATTGATTTTGTCACTCTTTAATGAATCGATCCATTCGGGCGCGATCTTGTGGGCTTCCTCCAAGTCGCTTTTATTTGTTATGACAAAGCAGTTGCTCTTGTCGATGAATCTGGGCCATGTCTCAATGATCTTGTAAAAGTCCTTGTTGAGGAAAGCGGTCATCGGTAACTGATTGGGATCTCCGTCATAGTTTTCACAGAGAAGCGAGTATTCACGCTTTTCAAAATCTGTGAGAAGGATAGAACATCTCTTTGCAGAGCACTGTTCGCGGATATCGGCGATGACCGCATACATTGCCTTTTGGAAATCTTTGGTCTCGCGGAGCTTTAGGCAGGTCTTGATAACAGCGGTAGCAGTCTCGGAAGAGATATCGGCAAGCTTATCCACATCTGCCTTGGGATTCATCTCATATGAGAAAAGTATGAGCTTTCTGTCTGGATCGTCAGATGTGAGAGGAGTAAAAAATACTTCCATCCAAGCGTTATAAAGTTCAATGTCAAAATATGTATGGATCGGCTTGTTATCCATGACGCAATTGTCACAGAGGTCTTCGAAATTCTTTGCCTTAGGGATGTATCTGGTGTAAGGAACGTCTACGGCAAAATCTTCAATATTCTTTACTACGGTGCGTTTATAGGCATCGTTTGCGTCTACGATCAGATATCTGTTATTGCTGTCGGTTTCTTTGAGATTCACAGCCAAAACACAGGCTACCCGGCTGAAGTTGTCTACGAATCTTTTATATTCCATATCCTTACCTGTATAATTATTCTGAAGGTATTATAACCCCGTCTTTCTTATTGTTGTAGACAAGGATTTAAATACTTTGTTACGATATGAAAAACAAAGCATACGGGAGGTGGATTCTTATGAATAAGCGGATTATGTCGGCAGCCATGGCGGCCTGTATCGTATTGTCATTTGCGTCATGCAATCTTGTCGGCGGGCAGCATCCGGCTGAGACAACCGTTACTGAGACGACTGAAGAAACTACAGAATCTTCCGCTTCAGAGGAGACGACAACCACGGAAGAGACAACGACAGAAGAAACAGAGACTTCTGAACCGGCGGTTACCTCTTCTGAAGAGACCGTAACAGAGACAACAACAGCAACTACTTCACCTTCTGTTAGTTCTTCCAAAAAGACTTCAAAAAAATCCACTGCCCCGAGTATTCCGAAAGGCTATAAAAAAGTCAGTGCCGGGTGGGGCAAGAAGTATAAAGGACATGTGGTCTACATAGTCAGGAACAAAAAGAGCAGCAGAGCTTATGAATTCAAGGGTTGGTGGAAGAATAAGTGGATCAAGCTCGATTATGATGCTTTAGGCGATGAAGACGGTGAGATCTGGTATAACGACAAGTACACCGACGACTATTATTCTCATAAGGGCAAATCCTGACATGCGGTCGTGCCGGAGCGTCCGGCGGACCGGTAAGCGTCAGTTTTCACAGTATGCTTCCAAAGCTCTGGAATAGTAATTCCGGAGCTTTGTTCTTAATGACTTTGGTTCTATTACCACGGCGTCTTTTCCGAAGCGTCTGAAGTAATCCTCAAGCTGCATCTCAGGCCAGTCGAAGTGATATTCATCACCATCGATGTAAGTTACATACGGCCTGTTCTTGACGATCATGGTGTACATCTGCCTTCCGCGTTCTGTTATCTTCACTACTGCGTGAATATCTTCAGACATTGAGTGAGGGCTCCTGAGGCCCTTTCTTACCAGTTCATCTTCAATCTTCGGGTCTTTTGTGAAAGTGTTCGATGTGATGAATACATTGCTCATTCTTGATATTCTGAACGAACGGTTCTTTTTCGCTCTACGGTCATGACAGAGAAGATAGCTGAACTGCTCTTCTTTGGATGTTGCTATGAGATAAGGCTCGACTATAACCTTGCGGTCATGTCCTTTTGAAGAGAAAGAGAGCTGCCTGCCCTCTGAAATGGCTTTGTTTATTGATTCAAATGTGTCCTTGAATATGATCTCTTCTCTCTTGTTCCTCGGTATCGACAGGTAAGACAGGAACATATCCTTTATATAACCGGAGAGGGAATTATCCTTGAGAAGATTGTTTTCGATTATCTGAATGATCTCATAAGACGCGCCGCTGACCGTAAGCGTGATGACTGCGCTCTTGCCCGTGCCCGAATCCTTATTGTTTATATATGTCCTGATTATCTTGTCGGCAAGGGCAGAAGCTGTCCTGGGTTTGAGCTCCTTGGCGGATGTCAGCTCACCCAGCACACTCTTAAGCAATTCCTCATTATCGTTCCTGTACTGGTCGAAATAATTGACGATGAGCTCTTTAAGAAAACCGTTGAGATTGACGGTCCCGTTCTCGCGTGTGAACTCGAAAAGCTCGGCATCGGTTGCAAGCCTGGTTTTGATGTCTTCTGAAAGATATATCTTGTATTTCTCGGTCATATATAACTCCTGTTTGGGGTTGTAAATAGTTCAAATATGTCTGTAATTGCTTTGATATACTAATTATATTGGGGTTGTATCTTTAAGTCAATCTGCATCTGTTAAAACCCCACTGTCCGGGTTACCATACAATTGCAACGAGCGAAAGACACTCACAGCAATCAACAATGGTTGGTTTACAGGTTCGAATCCTGTCATAGCTGTCAAGGCGAAGACAAAGTGTCTTGTTAAGCGTGTTGACTAAAGGTGCATACAGCAATTAAAGGATCATGAACAGTTAATTCATCGAAAAAAGCGCACCTTGTTTTAAAGGAGAAAAGAAATGTTGAAGTTTTTAAAGAGAGAAGCTAATACAGCTTATACAGCAAACGGTGCTGTATCAAACGCAAGCACGATGTCCGACTGCCTGGACTTTTTCGCTGCGGCAGGCGCGCTGAGAAATGCAGGTGATGAAGAGATCGTCACAAGGTTCGTCAGAGCATTTGCCGAAGACAGGGATATCGCCATGAAGACTCTCTTCTATGCAAGAGACATCAGAGGCGGTCTGGGTGAGAGAAGGGCTTTCAGAGTAATCTTAAGATACCTGGCAGAGAACTATCCTGACACAGTCAGAAAGAACATTGCCAATATCGCTGAATACGGCAGATACGATGACATTCTGTCATTGATCGGTACTGCAAGCGAGGCGGAAGCGGTCGCTTACATCAGGGAGACCCTGAAAAAGGATATGAAGTCCATGCAGGCACAGGAATCCGTATCCTTAATTGCTAAGTGGCTGCCTTCCGTCAACGCGAGCAGCAGCGAGTCTGTCAGACTTGCGAAGAGGATCGCTAAGGCAATGAACATGTCTGACGCTTCCTACAGAAGGATGCTGTCTGCACTGAGAGCTTACATAAAGATCCTGGAAAACAGCCTGAGAGAGAAGGACTATTCTTTCTCTTATGAAGCTCAGCCTTCAAAGGCCATGTTCAAGTACAGAAAGGCTTTCATCAGAAACGATGAGGAAAGATACAGAGCATTCATCGAAAAGGCAAAGACTGAACCTTCTGTTCTGAAGACCGGCTCATTGACTCCTTACGATATCGTAAGTGCTGTTCTTAATAACAGAAAAGGCATGTCAGCTGCAAACAGAGAAGTACTGGATACTACATGGAATGCACTGGAGAACTACGTTAACTCCGACAATACTCTTGTTGTTGTTGACGGTTCAGGCTCCATGTACTGGACTCCCAGGGGTGGAGTAGTTCCTGCAGCAGTTGCAGAATCGCTCGGCATCTATTTTGCGGAGCGTAACAAGGGCGCATTTGCGGGTAACTTCATTACGTTCTCCGCAAATCCCAGGCTGGTAGAGATCAAGGGCGCTGATATTTTCGAGAAGGTCAAATACTGCATGAGCTACAATGAGTGCAGCAACACCAACATCGAGAAGACTTTCGATCTGATCCTGAATACTGCTGTAAAGAACCGTCTGAAGCAGTCTGACATGCCTTCAAGGCTGATAATCATCTCCGACATGGAGTTTGATGTTTGCGCAGACAATTCGTCAATGACGAACTTCGATAATGCGAAGGCAAAGTTTGCGAAAAAGGGATATAAGCTCCCTCAGCTTGTCTTCTGGAATGTCAACAGCTTTAACAGACAGCAGCCTGTTAAGAAGAATGACAGGGGCACGGTCCTTGTCTCCGGTATGTCTCCTCAGATCTTTTCGATGCTGAAGGAAGACAAGCTCGACCCGTACTCATTCATGATGAGCGTCATCTCATCTGAAAGATATGAGAGGGTTGCAGCATAAATGAAAGGTAATACATATGGAAGCAATAGAAATAAAAGGAAAGGTAAACACAGCTCTCTGCTACGCAAAAGTGGTGGAAGATGAAGCGATCGAACAGATAAGACGAATGTGCGATTATCCCATGACCGCAGGGTCCAGGATAAGGATCATGCCTGACGTTCACTCCGGCAAGGGCTGCACGATAGGAACAACAATGACAATTACTGACAAGGCTGTTCCCAACGTCGTCGGTGTTGATATCGGATGCGGAATGTATACGGTAGAGCTTGGGAAAGGCGATATCGACTTCCTTAATGTCGATGCCGCGGCACATTACATCCCTTCCGGCAAGAGCGTCTGGGAAGGTAGAAAAGAGCAGTTCGATCTCACCGGCCTTACCTGCTACAGACAGCTTAAGGATACAAAGAGACTCGTAAGATCTCTCGGTACATTGGGCGGAGGTAACCACTTCATCGAGATAGATGAGGCGAAAGACGGAACTAAATATCTCGTAATTCACTCCGGTTCAAGGAACTTAGGAAAGCAGGTCGCAGAGCTCCACCAGAAACTCGCGGTCAACCTCAGCAGAGGCTACGAAGACTATCTCGAAAAGAGAGATGAGATCATAAGAACTTACAAAGAGGAGGGCAGAAAAGAAGAGATTCAGGCGGCTTTAATGCAGCTCAAGTGGGAAGTCTATGAAGGTGAAACACCAATGCCTGAGGACCTTTGCTACCTCTCCGGCAAATACCTTGAAGATTATCTCCACGACGTTGAGATCTGCCAGGCTTTTGCAAAAAGAAGCAGAGAACTGATGGCCGAGATCATCATCGAAAGAGCGGGACTTTCTGCAGGTGAATCTTTCCACACGATCCACAACTACATCGATACTGAAGAGATGATCTTAAGAAAGGGATCCATAGCCGCGCACAAGGGCGAAAAGGTGCTCATCCCCATAAACATGAGAGACGGTTCGGTTATCGCGATCGGCAAGGGCAACCCCGAGTGGAACTATTCCGCACCTCACGGCGCAGGAAGGCTCATGTCCAGGACAAAAGCCAAGGATACACTTTCAATGGAAGAGTACAAGAAAGCGATGGAAGGGATATTCACTACATCCGTCAATGAATATACACTGGATGAAGCTCCCATGGCCTATAAGTCTTTGGAAGACATAATCGGTGTCATCGCGGAATCCGTGGATGTTGTTGAGGTGATCAAGCCCTTATATAACTTCAAGGCATCAACTTAATAAAAAACGGCCCTCGCCGGATCTGACGGCGGGGGTTTAATCTTTCGGGAGCTTTGCAAAAAAGCTTATGGTAAAAGGTATGCAGGCAAGGCTTGTCATTACGTCTGCGATCGCCTGAGAATACTGTATTCCGGTCAGACCGAACAGCCAGCTGGAAATAAGAAGTATCGGTATGAAGAAAAGTCCGTTTCGCAGTGATGAGAGGAAAGTCGCATTGAACTTGTAACCTATGCTCTGGAACATCATGTTGTTGCATACCTGGAACGGCACGGTGAAAAGCGCAATGCACTGTGCCTGCAAAGCGGGAATACCGATCGTTATGACATCGGGATCGTTCCTGAATAACTGAATACACGAACCCGCATTTAAAAAGACGGCAAGAGCCGCGCAGCCGAGTGCTACCGTTCCGAAACCCAGTGTGAAGAAAAAACCTTCGCGAACCCTTGAATATTTCCTGGCACCGAAATTGAAGCCTGCGACCGGCTGGAATCCCTGGCCGATTCCGAGGACGGCGCTGAAGATGAACATGCTGATCCTGTTGGCGATGCTCATCGCTGCTATGGCAGCATCTCCGTAATTGCCTGCCGCATTGTTGAGCAGCATCGTTGAGATGCTCGCAAGGCCCTGTCTGGCAAGGCTCGGAAGACCGGTCGTGATTATGTCTCCGAGAGTAGAAAGATTAAATCTGGCATATTTGAAATTGAGTGAAGTCTGAGTCTTTTTCAGAATGAACATGGTGAGCAGCAGTGCCCATGAAACATACTGTGATATTGCAGTCGCAAGACCTGCTCCCAAAATGCCCATGTTCATGTACTGCATGAACAGCATATCCAGGAAGATATTTAAGATACCGCCTGAAGTCAGTCCGATCATGGCGAAAAATGCGCGTCCCTCATATCTTAGGATGTTGTTTAACACACAGCTTGATACCAGCGCGGGTGCTGCGCAGAGAATGCATATTGCATATGTTTTCGCATACGGGAGGATCGTCGGAGTGCTTCCCAGAAGGAGCATGAGCGGTGTTAAGAGAATGCTTCCCAAAATGAGGATCACAAACCCCGAAAACAACGCTGAATAGAAACCGGTCGATGAGAATCTGCTGGCGCTCTCTATATCCTTCTGACCGAGCTTTCTGCTTATGATGCTTCCGCTTCCGTGACCGAACATGAATCCGATTGCCTGAAGGATCGCCATGAGTCCCAGAACAACGCCGGTAGCTCCGCTGGCGGATGTGTTGATCTGTCCGACGAAATACGAGTCAGCCATATTGTAGATGCTGGTGACGAACATGCTGATCATGGTCGGAATACCGAGCTTTACGATAAGCCCCGGTACCGGTTTCATAGTCATCATTTCAAACTGTGTCTTGTATTTGTTCATCAAAGCACCTGAAAATAAGCATGTAGTGAATAAGATCCAAAAACTTTTAATACCACTTTTTACACGCGTTTTCAAGAAAACGGGACTTCTCCGGTGCGGTTTGCACTTGCGAAAAGTAATTTATATAATTGTTTGTGATCCGAAATAACAAAGAGGGGAGAACTGATCTGTGGGCAAACTGATTTACGGAATACGCTGCTTGTGGTATTTTTGCGCAGGTCATGTTTATGCTCTTTTCCATTACGATAAGAAGTACCTGCGCGGCAGATGGTTTACCGGAAAGATGAAGGGCGTCTTTTCCGTCGGCTGGAAGTGGGTGTATTTCGATGCAAAAGGACTCCGGATCAATTTCCGCAACAGCACCGCGCGTTATCCGGTAAGCTGCCAGAATATCGTAAGCAATCCTCAGAATATTGAATTCGATCCGGAAGATCTCAATAACTTCCAGGGCTTCGGCAAGTATTTTCAGGCTGTCGGAAAGATAACGATCGGAAAGGGAACTTATATCGGACCAAACGTCGGACTGATAACGACTAACCACGACGTTAATAATCCTGACGTGCATCTCGAAGCAAAGCCGGTCGTCTTAGGCAGGAAATGCTGGATCGGAATGAACAGCGTGATAATGCCGGGAGTTGTTCTTGGAGACAATACCGTTGTCGGTGCCGGGTCGATTGTTACGAAGTCATTTGAACAGGGCAATGTGGTGATCGCAGGCAATCCTGCCAAGGTAATAAAAGAACTCGATAATAAAGGGAATGAAGAATAACTTCATTCCCTTTTTCATTTTTAGGATAAGCTGTTCGGTTATTCCGAGATATATTCGCTGTATGCTTTTTTGATGATGTCCCAGTCGAGATCGAACCTTGACATGTGCTTTGTGAAAGCTGCCTCGACTGCCTTTTTATCATGCGCTGCAATGGCATCCGCGATCGCCTTGTGATCAGATACGAGCTTCTGGTCCTTTATCGTTTTGAGTGAAAGTGACCTTACCCTGTCGAAGTGAAGGCTCATGAGGCTTACCATATAGAAGCACTGGAGCTTGTTGCAGGCAACATAGATATCCTTATGGAATTCGTTGTCAAGGTTTAAGAACTTCGGCGGATCGTTTTCGATATAGAACTGCTGAAGCTTTATGTTTGCATAGAGCTTCTGGATGTCTTCTTCAGTTGCAACGTCACACGCTTCTTTCAGGAGAGCGGACTCGACCGCTATACGGAGAAAACGTGACTCTTTAATAAGCTCATAATCGATAAGCGAAACGCTGCATCCTTTCTGAGGAAGGATGTTGACGATCTTTGATTTGGACAATTCAAGAAAAGCTTCGTGAACCGGTGTTCTGGAGATACCGAGCTGTGATGCGATCTCCTGCTCTCCTATGAGAGAACCGGGTTTGATTTCCATATTGATGATGTTGTCTTTGACTATGCGGAGTGCATACTCGCGGTTAGGTTCGAAAGTGTTTTTCGGCGTTATGATCATTATAGAAATCCCCTTCTTTGACGAATAACTACAAAGAAACTAACATAAAAGAAACTTTATGTCCACCACTTGCATACTAATTAACAACGGCCGAATGAAGCACTTTTCTGACCGCTCCGGGGCCTGCCAGCAACGCATCGAGATAGCCTTCTATCACAGGCGTAAGACCGGTCTTGTTTATGTCTGTTCCGAATACAGTTTCGTTGGAAAGGATTCCGGATAATCTGCCGGCAACGCTTTCCGTCATTCCGTATGTTATGCCCTTAGCTTTAAGCTCGTTCTGGAAAAAACCGGCGAGGGGGTCAGAGCTTAATTCAAAAGTGTTTCCGTTGTCATCTACGGCGAGAAGGTATCTGAGCCATCCTGCGATGACGAGCGGGATCAGCTTGAGATCTGAAAGCTTTTCCGGTTGATCGTTAAGGTAAGATCTCAGCGTGATGCCGAATCTGATAGGAAGTTTTTGGCTCGTATCCGTAGCGATCCTCTGAGGAGTGTCGGGGAGGAAGGGGTTCGGGAATCTGTCTTCCAATACCTGCTTGAGGAATGCTTCGGGATTCAGTATCTTCGGGTCGCATACGACGGGCAGGCATTCGTTATAACCCATTTTTGTGACCAGCGTCCTGAGGTCACCGTCATTCATTTCGTCAGATATCTTCGTAAAGCCTAACAGGCAACCGAATATTGCAAGTGATGTATGGAGCGGATTGAGGCATGCGGTGACTTTCATCCTCTCGCATTTGTCTACCGTATCTCTGTCTGTGAGTATCGCACCGCCTTTATCAAGGGCCGGCCTTCCGTTAGGAAATAGATCTTCGATAACAAGATATTCAGGTACTTCGGCGTTTACGAAAGGAGCTGCAAAGACACCGTTAGTGGTCTTTACGCTCTTTAAGTTACCGATCCCCATTTCGGTAAGTTTGCAAAGTATATCGTCTGACGGCCTCGGCGTTATCTTGTCGATCATGCTCCAGGGGAAAGCTATGAGCGAAGGATCATTGACGTAAGAAATAAATCCTTCATCAACAAAGCCGTTTTCTTTCCATGCTGAGATTATCTCAACAACGGATGACATGAGCTTATCACCGTTATGGCTGCAGTTGTCCATGCTTACGAGGGCTAAAGGATATCTGCCGGCTTTGTATCTTTCGTGAAGGAGTGAAGCGATGAATCCCATGCATGTGACAGGATGTGAAGGACCGTTCTCCATATCTTTCTTTGCGGTATCGAAAAGATTGCCGTCAGCGTCTCTTAATGCGTAACCTTTTTCGGTGATGGTAAATGAGATTATCTGAAGGGAAGGATTGGATGCGATCTCATTAAGTCTTTCGATGTTCTCTTTGATATCGTAATTGGCGGCGATCGCTTCGGTTATATTTCCGATGATCTCATAGCCGGTGTTTCCGTCACTCTTAAGGTCACATATTATCGAAAGATTGTCGAACGGCCTATATACGCGCTCGAAGTTCTCATAATCCATGGTTCCGCATACAACGATACCGGTATCGGTAAGCCCCTGATTCAAAAGACGCTGATCGATCCTTGCGATGAATGCTCTGAAGATGTTGCCTCCGCCTACGTGAAGCCATGCAGGAGACGTTCTTGTCTTTGCGATAACTTCATCGATATCATATTCCGGCAAAACAACGTTAATGCTGTTCCAGAATTTTGTGTTCTTAAGATTTTCTTTTGACAGATCCATGCTTAAGGTCCTTTCTTTTCCTGTTTATCCAACAAAACCGATAACCTTATAGCTGGTTATAAGATTATCGGTTTTGCCGGACAAAAGGAGGTATCTTTATGTGATTTCTTAACAAAGTTTGCTGACTGCTTCCCAAAGACCGTTGATGTAAGTTGCACCCAGTGCACGGTCAAAAAGACCGTATCCTGGTCTTCCGACTTCATCCCAGATCATGCGGCCGTGGTCAGGACGGATATATCCGTCAAAGCCGTTCTCGTAAAGAGCTTTTACGATGGCGAGCATATCGAGATCACCGCATGAGGAGAGGTGAGCAGATTCGTGGAAGTCGGTATCTGTTTCGTGCTTGACGTTTCTTAAATGAACGAAATGGATCTTGCCCTTTGAAGCAAATGTCTTTGCAATATCAACAACATCGTTGTGAATGCCCGCGCCGAGGCTTCCGGTGCAGAGCGTAAGTCCGTTGCGCTTTGAAGGGTTGAGATTCAGATAAGTATCGATGGATTCCTTGCTGTTAACTACCTTGGGAAGGTTGAAAAGAGGCATCGGAGGATCATCCGGATGGACTGCGAAATTGATGTCTAATTCTTCAGCTGCGGGAATTACCGCGTCAAGAAAATACTTTATGTTCTTGAAATAATCTTTTGAAGACATGCTCTGATAGAACTTGATGTCTTCTGCCATCTGACCGAATCTCTCAGGCTCCCATCCGGGAAGGCTGAAATTATGAGCGCCGTCTATCATCGAGGAAGTGATCTTATCCAGAGTGAGCTTGACTGCATCGCTGTGGCTGTATGCCATGGTGTTGCTGCCGTCTGGGAGGTCCTTGGCAAGATTGCTCCTGTACCAGTCCATTACGGGCATGAAGTTATAGCAGATGCACTTGACTCCCGCTTCTGAAAGATTCTTCATGGAGACGATGTAGTTATCGATAAGACGGTCCCTTGAAGGAAGACCTTTTTTGATATCTTCGTGAATGTTAAGGCTTTCGATTACTTCCATCTCAAGACCGTATGAGTTGATCTCATTCTTCACGAGACCGATCTCTTCGGAAGTCCAGATCTCACCGACAGGGATCCTTGTGAGGTGAGTGGCAACACCACTGACACCAGGGATCTGTCTTATCTGTTTAAGGGTTACGCTGTCATCACCGTAAGGAAACCACCGCAATACCAATTTCATATGTAATAACACCCCGAATTTAAAGTGAAAGAGAGTTTCGGAAATACTCCACTCTCATTCTGTTAACTAGCATACTAGTAGGCTTGGATTTTGTCAATAGATCGTGACATATGTAAATGTTATCCCTTGGCTGGCATGAAAACACCCGCCAAAATTCAGTACAAAAGGGGAGAAGTTATTGATTTGTCAGCCTTGCAGAAACAGCGAAAAATATGGATCACTCTTCGG
>JAIKZM010000204.1 GCA_024682215.1 Saccharofermentans sp.
TTCTTCACTCCGTCCTTAAGATCAAAAATGACATTGATATTCTCATACTCATCATGAGTATCGTCCCAGAGCTTCTTATAACTGTCGTTATCAACAACGATCGCAAACAGAGCAGTGTTATTGCAGCCGCCGTAAACGACATTAACAAAGCCTCTTACCTTGTAGCTGTATTTCTTACCGGCGTTTTCGAGTTCGAAAACATCGCCTGTCTTAAATCCGCCTGACGTATTGAACTGATAAGGAAGGTATACATAGTTTTCACTTATCGAAGTATCTTCCGTGATCACCTCGAATCTGTTCATCGGTCTTTTGAAAGCCGCATCATCACTGATATCGATACTGATTACGACTTCGCCGTTACCGAATTTCACAGGTTGATTCGAAAACTTAAGATCATGATATGTATAGTGCTTGTCAGTATCGTCCTTAATAAGTTCCGTGATCTTCTCATCGGTAAATCCGTCAAGGTCGCCTGTGATGCTTATATATCCGTCGCCGCCGTTAAGTCTTACCGCTTCCCTGTTAACGGAAGGATAGCAGTCCATGAAGATGAGGAGCGAAATGCCTATAAGGCATGTTGCGATAACCATCAGAAGGAAAAGACCTATTGACGTACCTCTGTTCTTCCTGAGGTTCGATCTTGTAAGTAATAATGTCTTGTTCATGATTACCACCCCATAGTTGCGAGGAAGTCTGAAAGCTTCTGGTGACGATCCTTATCACCTGTCACGTACTTTCCGAGGTTGCACTCGCCTGCGATCTCACCGTCCTTAACGTAAAGGATGCGGTTGCCTCTTCTCGCACTCGTGATATCATGTGTGACCATTATGATCGACTGGCCTTTTTCATTGAACTTCGTAAGAGTATCAAGCACTGCCTTACCTGTATGAGAGTTCAGAGCGCCCGTAGGCTCATCAGCGAAAACGAGCTTGGGATCGTTGATAAGAGCTCTTGCGATGCCGACTCTCTGAGCCTCACCGCCTGAGATCTGTGTGGGGAACTTGCCCCAGAGAGTCTCATCGATATTAACGGCCTTGAGGAGCTCGCCTGCTTTCTTTGCGAGGACTTTCTTATCCTTATAGACGAGAAGGCCCGCTGCCATGATATTATCTAAAACGCTCATCGAATCAACGAGATATACCTGCTGGAAAACAAATCCGCAGTTGCCTCTTCTGAAGACTGCGAGCTCGTCCGTATTCATCTTGGTAATATCAGTTTCGCAGAAGGAGACTGTTCCGAGTGTCGGCTTGTCCATGCCGGACAGTGAATAAAGAAGTGTGGACTTGCCGGCACCTGACGCACCCATTATGATCGTGAAATCACCCTCGTAGATCTCAAGATCTATATTCTTCAAAACGTGCTGCTGAATGCCGCCGTTGGAAAATGTCTTGCAAAGCTTTTTTGTTTCAATGATGTTTTTCATGTCTTTCGACCTCCTTATGGCACTAGGATACTTTTTCAACCCTTAAGTGCCTTTAAAGAACCCTTAAGTAATTCTTAAATCTCACCCTCATGCGGAAAACTCTTTCAGTATCCTGATGTATTCGTCTGTAAGAAATGAAGGATGCGTTCTTTCCGGAAGTATGTAGCCTATCTGCATGTAGTCATCGACTTTAAGGGGCTTTGCGATTATGTTAGGACCGTTGAGTCTCTCGTTTATCACGCCGCTGCAGATCGTATAACCGTCAAGTCCGATCAGAAGATTGAACAGTGTCGCACGGTCTCTTACTATCAGTTCCTTATCTGCATCAACCGTGCTCAAGATCTCTTCCGAGAAGTAAAAAGAGTTGTGACTTCCCTGCTCATATGCAAGCCTCGGGTAGGGCTTTAAGTCTTCAAGCATAAGCGATCTCTTTTTCGCGAGAGGCGAATGAGTGCTGATGAACACATGCGGTTTTGCCTTGAACAGCGGCTCGAAAACAAGTCCGTTATCTCTTAATGTTTTCATTATTACCGTCTCATTGAAAGCATTGAGATAGAGCACGCCTATCTCGCTCCTGAGCTTTGCAACGTCATCTATGATGTCATATGTCTGAGTCTCTCTCATGTGAAATTCATACTTGTTTCCGCCATAGAGCTTGAGCAGTTCTACAAAGGCTTCCACGGCAAAGGAATAGTGCTGTGAAGATACGCAGAAGCGCATCTTTCCTTCTGTCTTTCCCGTATATCTTTCCTCTATGAGATCCGACTGCTCTAAGACCTGTCTTGCATAGCCTAGGAACTCCTCACCTTCAGCTGTGATCTCAACTCCTTTGTTGCTGCGGTCAAAGATCGTAATGCCGTATTCATTCTCTAATTCCCTTATCGCGGACGTAAGGCTCGGCTGTGCGATAAAGAGCTTGGCTGCAGCCTCGGTGATGTTGCCCGTATCAGCGACTGTAACTATGTATCTCAACTGTTTCAGTGTCATTTGTATCTCCTGTTTTCTTATAGGTCACTTCTATAAATATTACCATGTTCATAGATAAAATCTATCGTCAGCCGCAGATTTAAAATATTTTACCTATTGATTTGGTGGGATTATACTCGCAACTGCAAAAACCAAACAGGAGGAAATGACAATGTTCACATCAGTCATCGGTTTTCCGAGGATCGGAAAAGACAGAGAATTAAAGTTTGCCAGCGAAAAGTATTTCGCAGGCAAGATCAATGAAGCCGAGCTTCAGGAGACCGGCCGAATGCAGAGAGAATATAATCTCAAGACCCAGAAAACATCCGGTATCGACCTTATCCCGTGCAACGATTTTTCTTTCTACGATAACGTTCTGGATACGGCTTTCCTCTTCAACGCAATACCTCAGCGTTATAAGGATCTGAACCTTCCGGTTCTTGATACATATTTCGCGGCAGCAAGAGGCTATCAGGGCACAAACGGAAATGTAAAGGCGCTCGCAATGAAGAAGTGGTTCAACACCAATTACCACTATATCGTTCCCGAGATCGAAGATGATGCCGAGATCAAACTCGCCGGCACAAAACCTGTCGATGAATTCAAGGAAGCAAAAGCACTCGGGATCGATGCTAAAGTTACTCTCACCGGACCTTTCACTTTCCTTAAACTCGCACGTTTCACTGGAACAAAGAAAGCCTCTGATTTTGCGGGCGCGCTTACGGCTGCTTACATCGGGCTGCTTGAAGAACTCAGGTCTGCAGGCGCTGATAAAGTACAGTTTGACGAGCCCTATCTTGTAAGAGATCTTGAATCGGATGACATCGCTCTTTTCGAAGATATCTATAAGAACATCCTTTCAAAGAAGGGTTCACTTTCCATACTCCTTCAGACATATTTCGGTGACATCAGAGACGTATACAACAATGTGACTGAACTTGATTTCGATGCAATCGGCATAGACTTCGTAGAAGGCAGAAAGAGCCTTGAACTCATTAAGGAAAACGGCTTCCCCAAGGGCAAGATCCTCGTAGCAGGCGTAGTAAACGGAAAGAACATCTGGAGAAATAACTACGCCAAGACAAAAGCCATCCTGGATGAGCTTAAAAAGTCCGTTCCAGAATCATCTCTCGTCATCGGAACATCCTGCTCACTGCTCCATGTTCCCTATACTCTCAAGAGTGAGACAAAGCTTCCTGAATCGTACAAGGAACACTTCGCATTTGCAGAAGAAAAGCTCGTTGAGCTTTCAGAGATCGCGTCTGAAAACGCGGATGCTTTTAAGAAGAATGAGGCACTCTTTGCCAGCAGACCCGATGTGCTCGATCAGGCAGTCAAGGACCGCGTAAGTTCGATCAGAGAAGAAGACTATACAAGATTTCCCACTTTTGAAGAAAGAGAGAAGATCCAGAAAGAACTTTTAAAGCTCCCCCTCTTCCCTACCACAACGATCGGATCCTTCCCTCAGACAGAAGACGTCAGAAAGAACAGAAAGGACTTCAAGAACGGCAGCCTCACCGAAGAGCAGTACATCTCTTTCAACGAGAACAAGATCCGCGAGTGCATCAAACTGCAGGAAGAGATCGGTCTCGATGTAATCGTTCACGGCGAGTTCGAAAGAAATGACATGGTCGAGTATTTCGGTGAGCATCTTTCCGGTTATGTATTTACCGAAAAGGCTTGGGTGCTCTCATACGGTACGAGATGCGTCAAACCTCCGATAATCTGGGGCGACGTTTCACGCAAGGAACCCATCACGGTCAAGTGGTCCGTTTTCGCACAGAGCTGCACAAACAAACCCGTTAAGGGAATGCTCACAGGTCCCGTTACAATCCTCAACTGGTCATTCCCCAGAGAAGACATATCCATCAGGGAGAGCACGCTTCAGATAGCGCTCGCGATCCGCGATGAGGTCCTCGATCTCGAGAAGAACGGCATCGGCATAATCCAGATCGATGAGGCCGCGCTCAGAGAAAAGCTTCCTCTTCGTAAGTCCGACTGGTATTCAGAATACCTTGACTGGGCAATCCCCGCATTCCGTCTCGTTCACAGCGGCGTATCCGCCAAGACACAGATCCACACCCATATGTGCTACAGCGAATTCACGGATATCATTCCCGCGATCGATTCAATGGATGCGGATGTCATAACTTTCGAAGCATCACGTTCCGATCTTCTGATCCTTGATGCACTTAAAGAGAACAACTTCAAGACAGAGGTCGGCCCCGGTGTTTACGACATCCACAGCCCCCGCGTTCCTTCAGTCGACGAGATCGTTTCTGCACTTACAAAGATCCGTGCAAAGACCGAAGACAGCAAGCTCTGGGTAAACCCTGACTGCGGTCTCAAGACCAGAGGCGTTACCGAGACAAAAGCAAGTCTTAAGAACCTTGTAGCGGCAGCTAAGATCATCCGCGGATAAGACAATGAAGATTTCAGATATCTACAAGAACAATAAAAGAAGCCTCTCCTTCGAGATCTTTCCGCCTAAGAAAGACACCGAGTTATCTTCGATCGATGAAACGCTTAAAGTGCTTTGCGAGCTTAACCCCGACTTCATCAGCGTGACTTTCGGAGCCGGGGGAAGCGCAAATTCTAACCGCACGATTGAGATCGCAAAGAACATCAAGCGCAACTTCGGCATTGAACCCGTGGTCCATCTTACTTCACTTCACTATGACAAGTCGGAGATAGATGAGTTTGCAACTGCAATGAAAGAAGCAGGCATCGAGAACATCCTCGCACTTCGCGGAGACCGTTCACCGAATGCACCCGAAAAGGATGTCTTCCCTCATGCATCCGATCTCATCGAATACCTGAAATCAAAGTACGACTTCTGCGTTTTGGGAGCATGCTATCCCGAGTGTCATCCGGAATCTTCCGACAGGGTGAATGACCTTAAAGGTCTCAAGACAAAGGTTGATTCAGGCGCTGAAGTATTGGTGTCACAACTC
>JAIKZM010000218.1 GCA_024682215.1 Saccharofermentans sp.
TGTCGTTTACGGCGGCTGCAATAACACTGCTCTGTTTGCGATCGTTGTTGATAACGACAGTTATAAGAAGCTCTGGGACGATACTCATGATGAGTATGAGAATATCAATGTCATTTTTGATCTTAAGGACGGAGTGAAGAACGGTAAGTTCAGGATCAAGGCATTTAATGACATGCTCAAGGTCAATCCCGGTGCGGTCATCGAAGGTTATGACATTGAAGGCGTGATCAGCAACAGGACTTTCATAGGACTCATCATTGCTGTATCTTTCCTGGTCGCAACATCGCTCATCATCGCTGCTGTTGCCATGATGCTCGCAAACAGCATCAGCAACTACATCAAAGAGAACATGAAGACCTTAGGTGCCCTCAAGGCAATAGGTTACACGGGAAAAGACATCAAGTCATCACTCGTTGTCTGGTTCTTTGTTATCGCAGTTCTGGCAAGCGTCATCGGTATCGTTATTGCATACCTTGTCATGCCGGTTTTCGCATCGATCATCATCGGCCAGATGGGTGTTCCATACAGCGTTACGTTCAATCTTTTGGCAACACTTATACCTGTAGCATTTGTTGTCCTTTTCACACTTATCGTTACGGTCATCTGTGCCAACAAGGTCTCAAAGATCCAGCCGATCGTAGCTCTCAGGGAAGGTGTTGAATCACACAACTTCAAGAAGAATCATGTAGCTCTTGATAAGACATCGTTAAGCCTTAACGCAAGCCTTGCTATGAAGACTTTCTTCGGCAACATGAAGCAGAATGTGATCACATTTATTGTACTTGGTTTCATGATCTTCTGCTGCGTTATCTCGCTCCTCCTGTATGAGAATTTCAGCCGCAAACCGAAGCTTGATATCCTTGCTACAGAGATCTGTGCAGGCGTTGTCGCAGCCGATTACGAGGCCAGGGAGGAAGTCCTTGATCATCTTGAGAAAAGATCTGACGTAAAGAACATCAGAGAGATCATCAACATGAATGTTTACTATAACGATGAGGAGAGCTTATTCTGCTATATCGTTAAGGATCTTACAAAGTTCAAGAACACCAATCTCTGCTACAAGGGAAGGCTTCCGTCATACGATAATGAGATCGCAGTGAGCGGATCTTTTGCAAAGGCATACGGATATAACATCGGTGACGAGATCAAGATCGATTACGGTGACAGATCATTTAAGTATCTCATCACAGGCTTTATCCAGACAACAAACAACGGCGGAAGAGAAGCGATCTTCTCTTATAAGGCTGCAGATCACATCATGGATATCGAAAGCATTCCCGGATGGTACTGGTTCGATCTTACCAATGAGTCCGATGATGTTAACAAGAATACTGATGAAGTCAACCGCATCCTCGAAGAGTGCGAAGATAAGTACGGAAGCCACATCATCAGCACCATGAACTTCTACAAGATGATCGGAGGCGCCATGACAACATTCCAGGGTATATCCGTTATGATGCTCATAGTCATGTGTTCCATCTCCGTTGTGGTTATCGCTTTGATCCTTTACCTGCTCATCAAGTCGCTCGTATATCACAAGCGTAAGGACTACGGAATCTACAAGGCGCTGGGCTATACCTCAGGAAGCCTTATGCTCCAGACGGCATTAAGCTTCATGCCTGCGGTGACCGCTTCGGCAATAGTCTTTTCGATCGTATCGTACCATGTGGCAAATCCTTACATCTCAATGTTCATGTGTTCTTTCGGTCTCATGAAGTGTGACTTCGCGATCCCCGTACCCGGCGTGATCGCAATCGCAGCAGGCCTTACGGCTGTATCTTTCCTCCTTGCTCTTATTCAGACAAGCAGGATCAGGAAGATCGAAGCATACGACATGCTGGTAGCCGAATAACACTATATTGAAAAAGGGGTAGATTAAGGCATGCAGGGGCTGTTCTATGGAACAGCCCCTGTTTTTGTGATAATACAAAATACACGGATTGTTTTCTTTATACTTATAGAAACGAAACTTAACATGATTAGAATTAATATGTAAACATATATTTATTGGAGGCAAAAATGGATACGAAAGAAAAACAGATAAGGAACTGGAAAGGCATATCGGGTTTTATCATTACGATATTGCTCTTCGTTGCCATCGCGCTTTTGATCATCGGCATAAAGAAAGTTGACCCGCCGATCCTGAAAGTACTGTTTTCTTCGAAAACGCAGTCTCAGTCAGTTTCAGGCGTTAAGGTAAACGCGCTGGATCTGTGGAATGATTCAGCCGATTCCAAGGCGGCTCTCATAACCTATGTGGAATCAGTCACTAAAGAGGAAAGTCCTGATTTTATTCCCGTAGAGAACAGAGTTGCGGTATTTGACATGGACGGTACTTTCCTTAATGAGACAGATCCGTATTATTACGATTTCTGCCTTCTTAAGTACAGAGTCCTTGATGATCCTCTCTATAAAGACAGAGCTTCATATTTTGAGAGATCCGTAGCCATGGACATCAAGGCATACATGGAAGGCGACAAGAGCAAAGAAGTTTCCATGACCGATCACGGAAAAGCAGTTGCCATGGCTTTTGCCGGAATGACCATAGATGAGTTCGAGGATTATATCGCCGAATTCAAGAAGCAGCCTATGCCCGGATATAACAACATGACCCGCGGAGACGGATTCTATAAGCCGATGCTTCAGGTTATCGATTACCTTCAGGCAAACGGATTCAAGGTATATGTGGTCAGCGGCACCGACAGGTTTATCGTAAGAGGCATACTTAAGGATTCAGTTAACATTCCGAGAAATCAGATCATCGGTTCAGATGAGACACTGGTTGCCACAAATCAGGGTTCAACCGACGGACTTGATTATACTTTTACCGATAAAGACAAAGTCGTTCTCGGCGGTAATTTCATCATCAAGAACCTTAAGATGAACAAGGTCAGTTCAATAGTGCAGGAGATCGGCATCCAGCCGGTACTCTCTTTTGGAAACAGCACGGGCGATTCGGCAATGGCTGAATATACAACGACAAACAACAAGTACAAGAGTCTTGCATTCATGCTCTGCTGTGATGATCTTGTCCGTGAGAACGGCAATGAGGAAAAGGCCGATCAGATGGAACAGCTATGCCGGCAGTACGGCTGGATCCCCGTTTCAATGAAGAATGACTGGAAGACCATCTACGGAGAGAACGTTACCAGGAAACAGGCATAAGAAGTAAAAACAGATAAATGTGCCACGAGGCTGCCTCATATGGGGCGGCCTTGTTGTTTTTTTGATGCTATAATGATCAGGCTGACATGAGTATCGGCTACAAAGGGATAGGATGGATAAGCTTATGGAAAATCAGAAAATCATCAGCGGCAGTGCGGTTTACACTCAAAAACCGAAGTTTATGTTTATCAGCAAGATCCTTCTTGCAGTGACTGCAGCAGTTTTGTATGTGATGCAGTTTTTGGTGTTCATTCCAATGATGGGAATAATGACCGGAAACAATACATTCGATCTTAAAATGACTCCGGTATTCATACTTCTTGGTGTTGCCGTTGTTTTGGGGCTGACGTCTTTTGTTCTTGCAATCATCGGCGGTGTGAAGAATGAAGGACCTTCTTCACTTATTACTGTTATCGTAAAAGCCTGCATGATACCTTTCTTCGGCATAAATCTTTACTGCTGGCTTTTGGGCATCAGCGGCATGCTCAATCCGTTCCTTCTTATGGGGATCCCCATAGTAGGTTTCTTAGGGATATGTCTGACTTATGTTTTCATGTTCACTACGAGCGCCCCTGATATCGTTTATACGATAATTTTCTGTATCAGGAACAAGAAACGTCCGACTGCGCTCATGATAACCGGCGTAATCCTCGAATTCTTCTTCCTTGCGGATCTTGTCGGAGCCATCCTGCTTCACAAGACCTACAAAGATATCACTGTTTAAGATAGTATTCGTTGACCAGGCTTCTGTAGCCCATTTCTTTCAGTTCGGCGTATCTTACGTTGTAGCGTGATTTGGTATGCGTTCCGCTGATGAGGAAACGCAGAAGATCCTGCGCGTAAAGATCTATCTCGTGAAGGCTTTTCGATGTGGTTATCACAGGGAAGAACCAGAGGCTCCAGGTGAGGTCTGAATCTTCGTTTACCTCAAGAAGTTTGTGGTTGAATATACGGATGAATGCGGCCGCCGCTTTAGTTCCGTCAATTCCTTCACGGTGTCTCCAACGGTCCAGAGCCCGGGCTTTTCGCCTCATTTTCTGCTTGAGTTTGACGACTGAAGCCGGAGCTATGTCTATGCTGCCGTTCTTAACTTCCACGCCGAGAAATGTAAACCCGTCTTCGGGATTGCCGCAGAACTCCTTGTCCGGATTGACTTTAAGTCCTTTTTCGTCAAGTTTATCAAGGAGCACTTTTCTGTATCGGGCGATATCATCCCCGCTCTTTGCGAAAACGATGATATCGTCTGAATACCTTGCATAAAGAATGTTTCTTTCCCTGAACCATTCATCGAGGTCTTTCAGATAGAGATTAGCGTAAAACGAAGCGATCGGAGTGCCTGCCATTATGCCTTTCTTTTCGGTGACGGTCTCATTGTCACAGATCACTTTTTCCTCTTTAAGAAGTGCTTTCATAAAAGACAGGAGCTTTGTATCATCCGTTATGGTCTCATCAAGGGCAAGGCAGATATTATCCACCGGGATCGAATTAAAGTAATCGCTCACATCGACCTTGTATGAGTAGAGGGAATGCAGTTCTTTATTCCTGCAGATGGCCATTATCGCATCCTTGGCGCAAACGCCGGGACGGAAGGAGTAAAGATTAGGTGTATAGATGTGATCGTATTTTCTGAGCGTCAGATAAGTAAGAAGTTTAAGTAGCATGTTGAAGTCATAGGGATACTTATAGACCGTGCGCTTCTTGCGGCTGCTCATCTTGCTTATTATGGCTTTTGAAGGCAGGGGAAGATCCGTCAGTGAATTTACTTCATTCTTATAAGACAGATATCTTTCCGAATCGATGAATTCGCGAAGCTCCTTTTTAAAATGTTTGGAACACTTCAGTCCGGATTTGTATTCGAAATATCTTTCCCAGCTGCTCTTTTCGAAGAGCTTATCGATCAGTGACACTTATTCTTCCTTGATGCGGATGTTCGTGATCGCGCACTGATCGCCGGTGAGAGCCACATAGACATCAAATGCAGGGTCAAATACCGTGGTGACATTGGTAACATCAATACCGGCATTATTGGTGGTAAGAGTTACTATGCTGCCATCGCGCTTAAGATGGATGGTTACGTCAAATCCTTCTTTATTGGTTGCTTTCCATGCATCCCAGTTGGTGAATTCATCAGTGTGGTTTACGGTGATCTTGTTTCTTCCGAATTCGTCGGAATCCCAGTTCTCGCCGTCAAGCCTGATAAGACCATACTCCCTGAAATCAGGGCCTTCGACCTTGCCGTTGCCGGAAGAGAAGATGCTGAAGTAAGGGCAGTGCCATACGAGTCTTGCCGTAGGAAGGCTCATGGTATGGAAAGAAATGGTCAGCTTGTCATTGATCAATATGCCGTCTGATGTGGCGGTGCGGTATCCGTCAGCCTGGATGTTGGGAATGTCTCCTGAAGGCACATCAATGTAACTGATCTCTTCAGCTATGCGCTTGATGTAATCGTCAGGCACCTCGACTTCATCACGGTCGATGCTGACTTCGGTCAGCTGGCAGTGTTCGCCCGTAAGACCGATATAAGCCCACCTTGCACTGTCGGGAAGAGCGACAGTTACTTCGATCGTTTCCTTTTCTGATATGATCTTGATCAGAAGATGGTCTTTAACTTTTGTTGCCTCGATATCGTAAGCGGTGTTTCCGGAAGATGCGGACTTGCCTTCGTTTTTCTTGATCTCAGTCTGCATCTTGCGTGCGCCTTTGCGTACGACCTTGCCGTCAAACCTGATCTCACCGTATTCGAAATACATGAGCCTTGAGATGTTCTTTTCTTCGGTATGTATCCTTCCATCGAGTGAATCGAACAGGATGAGAGAAGGCATGGAATTAACTTCGGGATATCCTTCTTTCGGAATGCTTGTCAGCTTGATCCTGGTGATCTCCTTGGTGGTTATGATACCCTCGGACACTTCGGCTCTGTATTCGTCACAATCGAGCACGTTCTTGCCGGCGAGTTCCTTGACATCTTCTTTTTCTTTCATCTGATATTCTGCATCGCAGTCGATCAAGTGGAGCATGATCTTGCCGAAGACAGGGTCAAACTGCGTGCCGAGACACTTGACGAATTCTTCTCTTACGACCTGCTGCGGGATCGTCTCACGGTAGCTTCTTGAAGATGTCATGGCGTCGTATGCATCGGCAACGGCGATGATCCTGGCGATCTCAGGGATATCGTCACCCTTAAGTCCTTCAGGATAGCCGCGTCCGTCATATCTTTCATGATGGGATTTAGCGCCGATGGAAAGATAAGGGGATTCGCTGATGGAAGAGAGGATCTGGGCACCGATGTCCGGGTGTTCCTTTATGACCTTGTATTCTTCATCGGAAAGACGGCCCTTCTTGTTCAGGATGGTTCTTGAAATACCGATCTTGCCTACGTCATGCAGGAGAGCTGCATAGTAGATCTCGTCACATTCCTGCTGCGACTTGCCGGCATATTCAGCGATCTTCCTGGAATACTCTGCAACTCTTGCGGAATGGCCTTTGGTATACTTGTCCTTGGCATCGATCGCGCTTGCAAGTGCTTCTGCGGTCTGTTCGAACAACCTCTTGGAGTTCTCATTCTCTTTTTTCAGGAAATTAACTTCAAGTTCTCTCGCATGTTCAACCGTTACGTTCATATCCTTCAGCGCGAACAGATAGAGCATGTTGGAAAGGATACCAGTAGTGATGTTTGCAAGTGACAGGCCGTAGAACTGGAACTGGAGGATGCCTGCTATCAGAGGCAGTGTCGTAAACAGCACGAGCGATATCAGCAGACCGTTGTGGAAATGCTTGTGATACTGGAGAACGACCGTCAGCTGCATGATGAGGACAGCACAAGGTATCATCAAACTGATGAAGAACAGCGGAGCCCTGTGATACTCGTTATTCGCATCGATGGTGTAATACATTCCGTTGAACTGTGATATGGCAAGCAGAATGAGTCCTGTCATGACCAAAAAGTCTACCAGGGTCAGACGCAACGGTATCTTGTCAATGCCGGTCTCGTCGCGGTAGATGTCTCTTATGTAATGATTGAATGCCCAGACTATCATTAGGATCATTGCAAAAACGGTGAAATTGCTGATCCTTACCATCCAGTAACCGGCAATGCTCGTATCACCCCTGAATAAGTAAGCGGCACGGTCGAAGTAGAGCAAAAGGACGGAAAAAACATTAGTCAGTATCAGGAAGACCTTGCGCTCGGGATCAAGACTCTTGGATAAAGCCAAATAAAATGCAGTGGCCGCCGATATGCCACTAATGATAAGCATTATATCCAGCTGTATATTTGACAGGTAATCTATCATTCCGCAGAGGCCTTAATTTTTTCTAAATTATAAACCTATTCACGGCAGCGGTGTTTTATATCTTTATTAATAAATTGCAAATCATATTTACATTTCAAGCCACATATATTGCGGTTACAGGTAAGAACAGCCCGAAAACGTGACAGAGGATTATTCCGTCAGCGGTGGCTTATGATCATGAAATAACGCGTGAACGGTAATGCTTCATTATCCGTGCTGTATGCAGGCCTTTTTTGTTCATCAGAACAAACCGCAAAAAATGATAATCAAACTAGCAATATATTTAATGTATAAATACTACCGATATGTTAGTATCAAATGGTCAACCAATATTTAAAGAGGTGCCTATGAAAAAATTCGAGCGTAAAGACCTTGTCACCAACATCTACACAGCAGATCCTTCTGCACATGTTTTCAACGGCAAGATCTACATTTATCCCTCTCATGACGAAGACCTTGATATTCCCGAGGACGACGACGGCGAGCAGTATGTAATGAAGGATTACCACATCCTTTCCATGGATTCTCTTGACAGCGAGTGCGTCGATAATGGCGTTGCCATCAGCGAGAATGATATTCCTTGGGTATCCAGACAGCTCTGGGCTCCTGATGCGGTTTATACTAACGGCAAGTACTATCTTGTTTTCCCTGCAAAGGACAAGGACGACATCTTCAGGATCGGCGTTGCTGAGTCTGATTCACCTGTCGGACCTTTCAAGCCTCAGGACAACTACATTCAGGGCAGCTACAGTATCGACCCGGCAGTCCTTCTTGACGATGACGGAAAGATCTGGTGCTATAACGGCGGTCTCTGGGGAGGCCAGCTCGAGATGTGGCAGTCAGGTTCATTCAATCCCAACGAGCACCGTCCCGAGGGTGACGAGAAGGCATTAGGACCTCTCGTTGCAGAATTCACTCCCGACATGACGGCTTTCAAGTCTGCTCCCAAGATGATCACCATCCTTGATGAGAACGGTGAGCCTATTAAGGCCAAGGATGAGGACAGGAGATATTTTGAAGATCCCTGGATGCACAAGTTCAACGGAAAGTATTATTTCTCATACTCTACAGGCACGACACACTACCTCTGCTATGCAGAAGGCGATTCTCCGGAAGGACCTTTCACATACAAGGGAAGGATCATGGAGCCTGTTATCGGCTGGACAACTCATCACTCCATCGTCCAGATCGACGGCGAGTGGTATCTGTTCTATCACGATGCCAAGAGATCCGGCGGCTGCTCACACAAGAGATCTGTCAAGTTCACTAAGCTGAACATTAGTGCAGATGGAACGATCGAGACGATCCATCCTTACGATCACGAATAACATTACCGTGTCAGCGGTTTGTTTATCGAAAAGTGACGGGCATCCTTCGGGGTGCCCGTTTTTCCTGCAAAAGAAAAGCTCCCGGCAGAAAGGAGGAGATCCGGAAGCTTTAACACAATAATTATGAATAAGTTGGTTGCTGAAGGTGACAAGCCTTCTATACATATGGTAGCATCTGAACCCGTTTGATGTTTGAACTAACTGTTGCGGTCTTGTAATAGCTTGGTGAATAAAGGATGTTTTAATTGTTTATTATCGTTGACGGATACGGGTTTAGTTTGTATAATGACCGATATTTATTTAGACGATGTTTATCAGAGTCTTAAGTGATTTACGGACCACTCCTTTCGGAGTTAAGGCCACGGACAGCCGGGTCCACTGCCGATGATCGGATCTTCCGGTCTATTGATTGAGTTAAAAGCTCAGTTTTATAAGTTGGTTACTTTATAACCGGATGCGTAATTTGCGCAAACTTGTGAAATGGTCAATAAGAGTAGTAAAAGTAGTATTGCTATATAGACTCTGCCTAGATAATCCCGTACGGTGCATCACTGCACATGTATGCGGATGATTAAAGGTTATATTGAAGAATGAACGCAAGTTGTGGAATTACAGCTTGCGTTTTTGTTTGAGGTGGACTATGGAAATGACGGAAATAGATCAGACAAGAGCCCCGATATATGAGGCGCTCGAAAAGTTCCGTGAGATGCGTGTTGTTCCGTTTGACGTACCGGGACACAAGCACGGCAAAGGAAATCCGGAGCTTACGGCATTCCTTGGCGAGAAGTGCGTCGGCGTTGACGTCAACAGCATGAAGCCTTTGGATAATCTCTGCCATCCGGTCTCGGTAATCCGTGAGGCTGAGATCCTTGCAGCGGATGCTTTCGGCGCGAGCCACGCTTTCCTGATGGTAGGCGGAACCACAAGTTCGGTTCAGAGCATGGTGCTCTCATGCTGCAAACAGGGCGATAAGATCATCCTTCCCCGTAACGTGCACAGGAGCGTCATCAATTCTCTTGTCCTCTGCGGAGCCATCCCGGTCTATGTAAATCCTGATGTTGACCGCCGCCTTGGTATCTCGCTCGGCATGAGCCGCGACCAGGTTAAGAAGGCAATAGATGAAAATCCCGATGCAGTAGCTGTTCTGGTCAACAATCCGACTTATTACGGAATCTGCAGCGATATCCGCGCTATCGTAAAGATGGCTCATGACGCGGGAATGCTGTGCCTTGCCGATGAAGCGCACGGTACACACTTTTATTTTGGTGAGAACATGCCTGTTTCTGCTATGCGCGCAGGTGCCGACATGTCAGCCGTATCGATGCACAAGAGCGGCGGAAGCCTGACGCAGTCAAGCCTTCTGCTCATCGGTGAGAACGTAAGCGAAAGGCATGTACGCCAGATCATAAATCTTACCCAGACGACATCGGGCAGCTATCTGCTCATGTCCAGCCTTGATATCAGCAGAAGGAACCTTGCGCTGCGCGGCAAAGAGGTATTCAGAAAAGTAATCGAGATGGCTGAGTACGCGAGAGAAGAGGTCAACGCGATCGGAGGCTATTATGCCTATGGACGCGAGATGATCAACGGCGATTCGATCTTCGATTTCGATCCCACAAAGCTCAGTGTCCATACAAGAGACATCGGTCTTGCGGGAATCGAGGTATATGACATCTTAAGAGACGAGTACGACATCCAGATCGAGTTTGGTGACATCGGAAACATCCTTGCTTATCTTTCGATCGGCGACAGGATGCAGGAGCTCGAAAGACTTGTCAGCGCGTTAGCCGAGATCCGCAGGAGATATAAGAAAGACCCTGCAGGACTCTTAAGCCAGGAATACATAGCTCCCGAGGTCGTTTGCAGCCCTCAGAGCGCATTCTATTCAAACAAGAAGAGCCTGCCGCTCAAGGAGAGCGTAGGGCATGTCTGCAGCGAATTCGTCATGTGCTATCCGCCGGGAATCCCGATCCTCGCTCCGGGCGAAAGGATCACTACAGGCATCCTTGAATACATTGAATACGCCAAACTAAAGGGCTGTTCGATGACCGGTCCGGAAGATCCTGACATCAACAACATCAACGTTCTCTTATAAGGAGGGGCTCATAGAATGAATCTGTGGTTTAGCGAATATCATGCGCCTGACGTAAGGCACAGTATGCGTGTTACCAGACACCTTTATTCGAGCAAGAGCGACTATCAGCAGATCGATATCTTCGATACGCCTGAGTTCGGAAAAGTCCTGGCGCTCGACGGAAACGTCATGCTGACAGAACGCGATGAGTTCATCTACGACGAGATGATCACGCACATTCCTATGTCCGTTCATCCCAACGTTCAGGATGTTCTTGTTATAGGCGCGGGAGACGGCGGTGTTGTCAAGGAACTTACGAGATACGAGAGCGTAAAGCGCATCGATCTCGTTGAGATGGACCCTCAGGTTATCGAAGCCTGCCGCACATATCTTCCCGAAAACGCATGCAAGCTCGATGACAGCCGCGTACACATCTATTTCGACAATGCGCTCAGATTCATCAGGAGAAGCTGCGAGGAATATGACCTCATCATCGTCGACTCCAACGATCCTTTCGGACCTTCCGAAGGATACTTCACTAGGGAATTCTACGGCATCTGCTACAACGCGTTGAGAAGCGACGGCATCATGGTCAACCAGCAGGGAAGTCCTTTCTACAAGCACGATGCAGAGGCAATGCAGAGAAGCCACAAGAGGATCGTAAACACATTCCCGATCAGCCGTGTCTACCAGGCGCATATTCCCACATATGCCGCAGGTTACTGGTTGTTTGGTTTTGCAAGCAAGAAGTATCATCCTATTGACGATTTCAATGAGGAAAGATGGAAGAGCCTGCATCTGAGCACAAAGTACTACACGACCAAGCTTCATATCGGATCATTCTATCTTCCCGCATATCTTGAGAAAATGCTCATGGAGGTTGAACCTTGAACAAGAACATAGAGACATTCATCGGCTGTGACAGCGGGTACGAAGAATCAACCATCGCTTTGTTCGGCGCTCCGTTTGATTCCACGACGAGCTTCAGGCCCGGCGCAAGATTCGGAAGCTCAGCGATCCGTCACGAGAGCTTCGGGATCGAGACCTACAGCCCTTATCAGGATAAGGACCTTACAGATAAAAAAGTCTTCGACTGCGGAGATCTTGAACTGTGCTTCGGTTCTTCGGAAGCTGCGCTTAATGACATTGAAGAACTTACCCGCAAGATCTTAAGTGACGGCAAGCTGCCCATTATGATCGGCGGTGAGCACCTCGTCACATACGGTGCGGTAAGAGCGGTTTTCGAAAAGCACCCTGACATGCACATCATTCATTTTGATGCCCATGCCGATCTGCGTGATGATTACCTCGGCGCAAAGCTGAGCCATGCCTGTGTCATTAGAAGATGCTTTGATCTTGTCGGTGACGGTAAGATCCACCAGTTCTGTATCAGGAGTGGCGAGCGTGAGGAATTCAGGTTTGCGGATGGGCATACTGACATGCATAAGTTCAGCTTCGACGGTCTGTCAGAACTTGTCTCCGAACTGGAAAGCAATAAGACACCCGTATATTTTACGATCGATCTCGACTGTCTCGATCCTTCCGTTTTCTGCGGAACCGGAACACCGGAAGCAGGCGGGGTGAATTTCCCGGAACTGCTTTCTGCTATCCTTAAGGTAAGCAGGACGAACATTGTCGGAGCAGACATAAACGAACTTGCACCGATGCTCGACGCGAGCGGTGCTTCAACTGCAGTAGCATGCAAAGTCTTAAGGGAACTGATCCTTTCCATCAACAAATAAAAAGGAGATTAAGAAAATGAGCAGAGTATTGGTTATCGGATGCGGCGGTGTTGCAAGCGTAGCTATCAGAAAGTGCTGCCAGGCAGATGACGTTTTTACGGAACTTTGTATCGCAAGCCGTACAAAATCAAAGTGCGATGCGCTCGCAGAAGCACTTAAGGGAAAGACAAAGACTGTCGTTACCACTGCGCAGGTCGACGCTGACAAAGTTGATGAAGTCGTTGAACTGATCAGATCTTACAAGCCCGATCTCGTCATGAACATTGCGCTTCCTTACCAGGATCTGACCATCATGGACGCATGCCTCATCTGCGGGGTCAATTATATGGATACGGCCAATTATGAGCCTGAGGATACGGATGATCCCGAGTGGAGAGCGATCTACGAAAAGAGATGCAAGGAAAAGGGATTCTCTGCTTATTTCGACTACAGCTGGCAGTGGGCATACAAAGAGAAGTTTGAGCAGGCAGGTCTTACGGCGCTCTTAGGCTGCGGCTTCGATCCCGGCGTAACCCAGGCTTACTGCGCTTATGCAAAAAAGCATGAGTTCGATTCCATCGATACCATCGATATCCTCGACTGCAACGGAGGCGATCACGGCTACGCTTTCGCTACCAACTTCAACCCTGAAGTTAACCTGCGCGAAGTATCCGCTCCCGGCAGCTACATCGAGAACGGCAAGTGGGTTGAGATCCCTGCTATGAGCATCAAGAGGGAATACGATTTCGATTCCGTCGGCATGAAGGATATGTACCTGCTCCATCACGAGGAGCTTGAATCCCTCGCCGTAAACATTCCCGAAGTCAAGAGGATCCGTTTTTTCATGACTTTCGGACAGAGCTATCTGACACATATGAAATGCCTCGAAAACGTAGGCATGCTCTCTACGACTCCCGTTATGTTCGAAGGACACGAGATCGTTCCGATCAAGTTCCTTAAAGCGCTCCTGCCCGATCCTGCAAGCCTCGGTCCCCGTACTCACGGCAAGACCAACATCGGCTGCATATTCACCGGCAAAAAGGACGGCAAGGACAAGACATACTACATTTACAACGTATGCGATCACCAGGAATGTTACAAGGAAGTCGAGAGCCAGGCCATCAGCTATACTACAGGCGTTCCCGCAATGTGCGGCGCCATGATGCTGCTTACCGGCAAGTGGACAGAGAAGGGCGTTCATACCGTAGAGGAGTTTGATCCGGATCCGTTCCTCGATGCGCTCGACAAGTACGGACTCCCCAGGAGCGAGAGTTTCAACCCCGTTTTGGTGGACTAAGATAAATGGACGAGATCTTCAGCGGAATCACATCTTTTCTGAAAGAAGACGGGATCAGGGAACTGAAAACCCCTTGTTATCTTATCGATGAGAATAAACTTGAGGCGAACGGCAGGGTCCTCGCCTCGGTGATCTCTCATACCGGCTGCATGATCCTTTTGGCGCAGAAGGCTTTCTCCAATTACGATTTCTATCCGCTGCTGGAAAAGTATATTTCCGGCACGGAAGCGAGCGGACTTTTTGAGGCGAGGCTCGGAAAAGAAGAGATGCCCGGCAAAGAGGTCCATGTCTTTTGTGCCGCTTACCGCGATGACGAATTCGATGAGCTCCTTACCTATGCGGACCATATCGTATTCAACTCTATACACCAGCTTGCGAGATACGGCAGGTTCGCAAAGCAGAAAGGCAAAAGCATCGGCCTTCGTATAAACCCTGAGTGTTCGACTCAGGAAGGCCATGACATCTACGATCCGTGTGCGAAGGGCAGCCGCCTTGGCGTGACCCGCAGCGTCTGGGACAAGGAGATGACGGATGACATTTTCGAGCTCCTTGACGGACTGCATTTCCATACTCTCTGCGAGCAGGATTCTGATGCCCTTGAGGTCACATTTAAAGCTGTTGAAGAGAAATTCGGAGATGTCCTTCGCTGGATGAAATGGCTCAATATGGGCGGCGGTCACCACATAACAAAAGCGGATTACGATGTCGAAAGACTTGAAAAACTGCTCTTGAATGCAAAGAAAAAGTGGGGCTTGCAGATCTACCTCGAGCCCGGAGAAGCAGTCGCGCTCAATGCCGGATATCTTGTAACCCGTGTGCTCGATATCGTGGACAACAACGGCGTAAAGATCGCAATACTCGATTCAAGTGCCGCATGCCATATGCCGGACGTTATCGAGATGCCTTACACTCCGCCGCTCCTTGGTGCGGACAAAGGCGATTCAAAGCCTTACCGTTACCGCCTCGGAGGACCCACATGCCTTTCGGGCGATGTTATCGGCGACTACAGCTTTGATAAGGAATTGGCCGCCGGAGACGTGCTTGTCTTCGGTGACATGGCGATCTATACGACATGCAAGAACAATACGTTTAACGGAATGCCGCTGCCTGATATCTACAGGCTGGGCAAAGACGGCCGGACTGAAAGACTGACAGATTTCGGATATGATGATTTCAAAAACAGGCTCGGCAGGAAGAAATAGAGTGATTGATTTTTCAGGCTTGAGCTTGAGTTTTGAGCCTGGATCAACAATGGCATCTAAAGCACATGGTATAATTATCTTGTTTAAGGGAGCGAACCCTTAGTACAGAAAATCAACAGTTTTTTTACAGCCATTACCCCCTCTATCCCTTGAAAACATTGAACTCTATGAATCATAGATTGTAATATCCCATGGCTTTTGTATACTTAAGCCCGATGGACAAAGATCAAGGGAGAACTCAAATGGATACAAAGGAATTCGGTTCGTTCATATCTTCTCAGAGAAAAGCTCAGGGATTAACGCAAAAAGAACTTGCGGACAAACTCATGGTCACGGACAAGGCGATAAGCCGCTGGGAAAATGGACACGGCTATCCTGACATCGAGACGCTGGAAGACCTGTCTTCGGCTCTGGGTGTCAGTCTTCTTGAACTTATGCACAGCAAAAAACAGGAAGATGTACCTGTTTCACTTGAAGAAGTCAACAAGACTTTGGCCGATACCATTAAGTACAATATCGATGACAGGAAAAAGGAACGTAAGATAACAGCGCTGGTCTTCGCTTCTTCCATGGTGCTCCTGCTCGTATTGTCGGTTTTCAAGAATATCGCACCC